>JACQAJ010000037.1 GCA_016195045.1 Candidatus Azambacteria bacterium
ACTCTTCAATAAATTTTCCAAATACCTCTTTTTTGGTTTCCATTTTCATAGAAACACGGTAACCTATTTATTAAATATCCAGTAGTATTTGGGTAACATTTATTATTAGCTATAGCGTTGTGTCATCCCGGGCTTGACCCGGGATCCAGGTTTGATTTACAAAGATTAACTAATACAAGAGACTCGAATGGGTATTAGCCTTTTGGAGTCTCTGATTTTTTTTATGACTCAAGATTCTATAAAACTATACCGACAATAAAACCAATAGTTAAAATTAAAATAAAGAGATAAATAAAGTACCGAGAGATTGTTAAGTGATATTCTGGTTGGCGGTCGCCATTTTTTCGGGCTTTAAGATAAATTAAAAAAGTTACGATCGATTCAAAGCCGCCCAAGACTGATCCCACAATTCCAATAATTTTTGTAAAATCATTAAGTCCTGAAAATAGAAGTACTATTGGTAAGAGAGTCACAATTCCCAGAACTAGAAAACGGTTAAGTTTAAAATCATATAACAGAGTTTCTTTAAAATAAGAGAGTCACAATTCCCAGAACTAGAAAACGGTTAAGTTTAAAATCATATAACAGAGTTTCTTTAAAATAAAAACCCAGAGTTAAATAAGAAGTGGCGATTAAAAAAGTTCCAAAGATGGCGATCAGAAAAAATAAACTACTCGGGAATAAATTTTGAAAAGCGGTCATGGCCATTTTAGGACTGTTAGAGCCCATGACTCCCACCATGGTAATAATAAAGATAAGATAAACAATGGCTGAGATGGCCGTTCCCCAAACGATGGCTGATTTTATTTTCGGTTTTTCATTCTTAAGTATTTTAGTTACCTGTCCGATGACTGAGGTTCCCAGAAGAGCAAATAAAATAATTCCGTAAGGAAAGAAAATATTTTTTATATTGAAGCTGGTAAGATTTCCAAGATTAATTTGATTTAAATTTAGTCCTAAGGCTAAAGCCACTATAATAATTAAAAAAAGAGTCATAAGGAATTCAGCGACCTTAATAGTTTTAAGGCCAACAACAATGAAAAGGCTCATGATCAACCAGAAAAGAAGGTGAAAATAAGAAATATTTAAATTATTTGGAATAACTTTTGATAAAAATTCACCGCCAACCATAATGTAAATCAGAAGAATTAAGGAAATACCGATGATCGTTGAGGTGTTAACTAATTTTTCCATTATTTCCCCAAGATAAATTCTGGTATAACCAGGCAGGCGATGATCACCGCTAGTCCTCAAGATTATTTCTCCAAAAGCCAAATGAAGAAAAGTAACAATAATAGTTAAGCCTACTAAATATAAAAAACCAATGGTAAAACCAACTTGAGTAACGGCATAGGGCAAGGCAAAAATTCCCACTCCCACAATGGTGCCGATTAAAATCGCAATGGCCGAGATAAAATTGTTACTCATGTTACTCTTTATTTTAGAAGTAATTAGATTTATAGTAAAGAGGAGACGCGAAACCAATTTTATTTTTTAAAATTGGATCTCCGTGTAGACAAATAATATTCGCTTCGTAACAAAAAATCGCAAACTCCTCACCCCGCTTTGCGGGGCTCGTCAAACAGTACGATTTTTTGACTCCACTCGTTTATTTGTTACTACACTACGATAGGTTTTAAAAAATAGAATTGATTTCGATTGGAGATATAGTTTGGGCCTGTAGTATAGTGGTAGTACGCGACATTCGCATTGTCGAGACATGAGTTCGATTCTCGTCAGGTCCACAATTCTGAATTTGAAGAAAGCAGGAAGAAATTTAATACACTCCCGAGTTCAACATTGAGTTACAACGCTTAGTCTTTTATACTAAGCGATATGAAAAACAAAACAAACAAAATAAAAAGAAAAGGATGTAAGTTTTTGAGCTTGAATGAAAGGATCCCGAACGGTCCATCCATTGAAGACAGACCAAGGATTATTGAACAACCGACCACGAAAGAGATATGGAGGTTTAACTCCAGTTGAGGTATTATTTAACGAGACTGGCGTTGCATTAAAATATTGAATTCAGCCTTAGAGAATCCATTTGAAGTCAAAAGTAGTTTCATAAAGTTATTTTATCGCTTTTCCTAAACAATCTAAAGATGTATCTGCAGAAATTTTTTGAGCGAGGACAGCTCGGCAAGGGGAAGATCCACTATTAAAAAAGTCAATCAATTCTCTGTAGATAGATGTATTTAGTCTTGTATTTCATCATCATCATCCAAACAATGTTCCTAAATTCTGTTTTGAAATGCAACACTCTCTTTTTTAACTGGCAGTAATTTTTTCATAAAAGACTTCTTCAGGTGGTGCGACTCAAGATTGAATTCAGGACTTTATACTTGATTTTTAAAACACTCTCGCCTAAAATAAATTTATGTCGAATCGAAAAAGTCTTAATTTATGTGGGGGTTTTATTTGGGGTTGATATTAGACAGATCAGGAATTTAAACAAAAACAGAATAAAAGGAGGTGTTGTATGGATAAAATAATTGCCATTGGCATAATGAATGCCTTAAAAACTGAGATCGAGAATTATATAAATAAGATGGCAGAAGGTACTCCATTTGACAATCAAAAAATTAGGGAATTGATGAATATTTATCTTAGAGCTCTTGGCCTTAAGGTTGATATTATATAAGATAGAAAGTCTGTTTATGGACATAAACAAGACATATAAGAGGGGCTTATGCCCGAAAAAATACTGCCTCCATCCTAAAAAATAAGGATGGAGGTATTTGATATCAGTTCAGGCTAAATGGATTAGATTTATGAGTCTTTGATGTATGTAAGAGATTTATTGGGCCGAATAATAATATAGCGATCTTCACCGTCACCCTGGCTTTCAGTTGAGATATCTGGCCGAGCAGCTAATTCCAAATGAATAATTCTTCTTTCATAGGAAGACATGGGTGGTAAATTATGAGACTCATTGGAAAGCACTACTTTTTGAGCCGCTGTTTTAGCTAGTTCCTTTAAAGAAATTTCTTTTGATTTTCGATAATCATTAATATCTAAAACAAAAAGAGGCTGATCAATATTTTTTCTTTTAATAATAATTTTTATTAGATGTTCAATATTAGAAATGTTACCACCCCGACCACCAATTAAATCATTGGTGTCATCTAAGTAAATTTTAAAAGTTAAGGGCGTGGAAGTTGTTGGTTCTTCTATTTGGTGAGTAAAATTAGCAATTCCCATGAATCCTAGAAACTCTTTAATATGTTTTATAATTTCTTCGTTAATATTCATATTACTTTTTATTAAATAAAATTTCTTGTTGGAAAATCGAAAAGAGGTTGGAAACTACCCAATACAAAGCCAAACCGCCCGATAATTTCATAGTAATTAGGACAACTAATGGCGGAAAAAAATAGACCATTTTTTTGTTTAATTCGGTAGCAAAATCCTCATTTTTTGTTTTTTGATCTGTATTAGTTGGTTGTAGACTAGCCACCATTTTTAATTGTAAAAATTGAGTTAAGCCAACTAAAACCGCTAAAACTAAACTTGGTTTAGCTAGATCAATCATACCTAAAAATAAATAATTTAAAACCTCTGGCTTGTTAATAAAAAAATAAAGGTTATTAAAATTGTCAGGGGTAAAACTAGACCTGAGAACCGAAAAGAGAGCTAAGAATATTGGCAACTGAATTAAAAGTAATAAAAACCCGTTGAACGGATTGATTTTGTTGGCCTTATAAAATTCAAGTAAGGCCTTGGTTTGTTCTTCTCGATTATCCCTAAACTTGTCCTGGATGGCCTTTATTTTGGGTTGAATTAGACTTAAATCTTTTTGGGTTTCGATTGATTTTTTTGAAAGTGGGTAGATTAATAATCTCACTAAAATTGTTAAAATAATAATGCTTAAGCCAAAATCAAAAACATTGTTATAAAGAAAAATTAAAACATTGAATAAGGGATGAACAAGAAATGTTTGATAGATGTAAGTCATAGTAGTCTACTTTTTTTTAATAAATCTGATACTCGTTTTATAAGATCTAGATTTTTCCCCTTAATAAGATTTTTATTTTTAACAATTATTATTATATCAAAACCCTGTCTAAGAATTTTAATATTTTGCAAAATATTGATTAATCTTCGTTTAGCTAAATTTCTCTTAACAGCTAACTTAAAAACCTTCGAGGAAACAATGACGGCAAATCGATTAAAGATTAGATCATTTGCAATATAAATAAAAGAAAGAACTCCGTCATTAGTAAATCTACCTAATGAGAAGATTTTTTTAAAATCTGCTTCTTTTTTTAGCCGTTGTTCTTTTTTAAACATAAGCACCTAAGAACTAGGAGCCAAACTAAACAGCTAAACGAGCCCTTCCTTTACTCCTTCTTCTTTTAATAACATCTTGGCCATGTCGAGTGGTCATTCTATTTCTGAATCCATGAGATCTTTTTCTTTTTAACTTTTTGGGTTGATATGTAGTACTCATATAATAAAAAGTAAAAATTATTGACAATGATTAACTGTTCACTATTAATTATTAGTTAATATACTATAGCCTAGTCTTAATTAGGTCAAGGATTAATGAGTTAGAAAATTCATAACTAAAATATGATGAGAAACCGTACACAAGACTAAAATATTGTCTAAACCTATTCCTCAATAACTTGCATAACAAAATGCTTAGATTTTTAAATAAAACAGGGAAGATAAAATAAAAATCATTTCGCCATAACCAGGTTACAGTAAAATGATTTTTATGAAATTTGATTCGACGCCCAGTTTGTATTAAAAAGATAAACATTGTAGTTGAAAATTACTGAAAACAAATCTATTAACAGCTTATAAACAACTTAAGCAAAAAACGTCTCTTGCTTGTTAAGTTAGATTGGACTATTTTGAAAAGAGTCTTAGTAGCCAACTGTTAATAACCTGCTATAATATCGAACAAGTGAAAAACGGGGATATGCTTTTATTTTTAACAGGAATTTTCTCTATATATCTTATTTATTGTTGTAAATTATATGGATAATACCGAAGTTTGGAAAAAAGTCTTAACTGATTTAGAATTAAATATTTCTCGCGCCAGCTATATTACTTGGATGCGAAACACCTCCTTGGCTTCTAAAGAAAATGGAGTGGCGATCGTTAATGTTCCGAGCGCTTTTTCCAAAGAATGGTTGGAAAATAAGTTTAATAAATTAATCTTAAAATTTCTTCGAGATGCTTGTTCTGAAATTAAAGAAGTGCGTTATGAAATCTCCTTGAGTAAACATATTCCAACTCCATCAATTGTTTTAAAAAAGAAGTACCACACAGAAGAACCGGCTATCAATGAGTTTCAAGAAAAACTTTTAGAAACATCGGTTGATTCTAAAACCAATCTCCATCCTCGCTACACGATTGAATCCTATGTCGTTGGTGGCTCTAACCAATTAGCTTATGCCGCTTCTCAAGCAGTGATAAAAAATCCAGGAATGACTTATAACCCAATTTTTATTTATGGCGGTGTTGGTTTAGGAAAAACCCATCTTCTTCAGGCGATTGGTAATAAAATAAAAGAAGTGCAACCTAATCTTAATTTACTCTATATCTCATCAGAAAGATTTACTATGGAAGTTATTAATGCGATTAGAGATAAAACCATTGATAAACTAAAAGATGAATACACTAAAAAAGATCTTTTAATTATTGATGACATTCAATTTATTTCCGGAAAAGAAAAAACCCAGGAAGAGTTTTTCCATATCTTTAATTTTCTTTACGATCGGAATAAACAAATTATTATTTCTTCTGATCGTCAGCCTAAGGCTCTACCGCTTCTTGAGGAACGCTTAAGATCGCGCTTTGAGGGTGGTATGATCGCTGATATTGGCTCTCCTGATTTTGAAATGAGAATGGTTATTTTAAAAAATAAAGCTCAAGAAAAAAAAATACAATTAGAGGAAGAAATTTTTACTTTTTTAGCGATGAATATTCAAAAAAATATCAGAGAACTTGAGGGTGCCCTAAATATTATTCAAGCTAAATATTCTAATCAAGAAGAAATTACCTTAGCTCAAATCAAAAAAAGTTTTAATGATCTTATAAAATCACCTAAAAAGGCTATTTCATTAAAACAAATAATTAAGTCTGTTTGTGATTTCTATGATATTGAGGATAATACTCTTTTACAAAAAAACCGCCGAAAAGAAGTCTCCATGGCTCGTCAGATTATTATGTATTTTTTAAGAGAAGAATTGAGATATTCCTATCCTTATATTGGTCAAAAACTTGGTGGTCGTGATCATACCACCGCTATTCATGCTTATAAAAAAATTAAAAAAGAAATTGAAAATGATATTAATCTTGAAGAAGAAATTAATTTAATTAAACAGAAAATATATTCATAAAAAGAACAATAATAATAAAACTGTTAATAAATCCAGAGTAATCTAGTATAAATTGTTTTTAAAAAACCGGGTAAACTATAATTGTAATTTTATTAGATTTTTATTAACAGTTTTTAATTGTAAAATTAAGATTTAAATTTAAAAATTATCTCCAAAAAAACTAGAAGATAATTGGAAAAAATTAATTATTAACATTTTTTCATTTTCTAATAATAACAGTAATAAAATATAAATATAATGAAATTAATATGTAATCAAGAAAATTTAAAAATTTATTTAAATATTTTAGAAAGAATTTCTTCTAAAAATATTAATTTACCAATTATTTCTAATATCTTATTAGAAGCTGATAATAATAATTTAAATATTAAAGCGACTGACTTGGAATTAGCTTTAGAGATTAATATTAATTGTAAAACTGAAGAATCAGGAAAAGTAACTATTTCGACAAATTTACTTTCAAGTTTTGTTAATAATTTACCAAATGGAAATATTGAATTAGAAAGTTTTGGAAAAAATCTCAAAATTACTTGTAATAATTTTAATGCTATGATTAATGGTCAGGAGCCAGAAGATTTTCCAATTTTTCCAAAAATAAATAAAGAAAAATCAGAGAAACTATATTTTCCAGATATTAAAAATGGATTATTAAAATTAATTAATATTGTTCCAATTAATAATATTAGGCCAGAGATTCTTGGTGTTCTCTTAAAACCAGATGGTGAAAATTTTAAAATAGTGGCAACAGATAGTTTTCGGTTAGGCGAAGTGACGATTAATAAAAAATTAAATTTTAACGAACCATTTATTATTCCCCTAAAAACAACCCAGGAAATAATAAAAATTTTTGAAAATTCTGAAATAATTAATATCGCTTTTAGTCAAAATCAAATAATCTTTTTTAATGAAAAAATTACCTTTATTTCTAAATTAATAGATGGTGAGTACCCTAATTATCAATCAATTATTCCAAAAAAATTTGAAACTACTTTCTGCTCTACTAAAGATGAGCTGATTAGATTAGTCAAAGCAGTTAGTCCTTTTCTATCAAAAAGTAATGAAATGTCTTTAATGATTGAAAAGAAGCTTTTAAAAGTAAAAGCCAGTCATCCGGAAAAAGGGGAAGGTTTTTCCAGTTTAAATATTCAAGTTGAGGGTGAGCCACTTGAAGTAAAACTTAATTATCGATTTTTTCTTGATGGCTTAAATAATATCAGCGAAAAAGAAGTATTTTTAGGCTTTGGCAGTTCGACTAGTCCAGCGATTATTAAATCCAGGAACGATCCCAACTATATCTACATTATTATGCCGATAAGAGGGTAAAATTTCTTTAATCAAGAAGAAGAAATAACCTAAATAAAGTTCCCAACATCTTTATTCTATAGAAGGCTGGAGATAACCCAACAAACAGAGTTTCTCTCTCAGCAAAATCAATAAGCTTCGTAAGTATTTTTGTTTTGGTGACCCTACTCTAAATTAAAGGATATGATGATTTGACTCTCGTTGTTGGTCAAAATCCGATTACGGGAGAGAAGTTAATTATGAGAAAATTAAAAACTACCCCATCTAATGATAAAGTAGTTTTTAATTTATAATAAATCTAGTTTAAAACTTATTTACAGGATTTAACTGCCTCTTTCAGTGATTTTCCGGCTTTAAATTTTGGTACTGACTTAGAATCAATTTGAATTTTTTCTCCAGTTCTTGGGTTAACACCGGTTCGAGCAGCTCTTTTATTAACACTGAAACTGCCAAAACCAGTTATACTTACTTCATCATTTTTGGTTAGGGTTTCAATTATGGTATCAAAAATTGATTCAATTGCTTTCAGTGTATCAGACTTAGTTAAACTTAATTTATTCATCACTACTTCTGCTAATTTTTCTTTATTCATTTTGGGGTAAAACCATAAAATCTATTTCATGGTCTATTAAATTAAACGACCTTTATACAATAGATAATAATTAATTGTCAGTTCATTATCTATTATCTATTATTCGTTGTCAATTATTTTGCGTATTCAATCGCCCTGGTTTCTCTAATAACGTTTACTTTTATTTCACCCGGATATTTCATTTCCTTTTCAATCTCGGTGGCAATTTTTTTAGCCAGAATTATGGCCTCAGTATCGCTAACTAGCTCTGGTTTAACAAAAACTCGAACTTCTCTACCCGCTGAAATGGCATAGGACTTTTCTACGGCATCAAACGAATTAGCAATTTTTTCTAAGTCTTCCAATCGTTTAATATAATTTTCGATGGTTCCTCGACGGGCCCCCGGGCGACCACCAGATAAAGCATCAACGACTTGAACAATTACCGATTCAAGTGTTTCAAAGGGGTATTCTTCATGATGGGATTGCATGGCCAGGACTATTCGTTCGTCCATATTAAACTTGCGTAATATTTTTCTGCCAATTTCAACGTGGGTACCGACAACTTCATGGTCAACTGCTTTACCGATATCATGGAAAAGGGCTCCGACTCGAGAAATCTGAACATCAGCGCTCACTTCCGCCGCTAGCATACCAGCAAGATGAGCCATCTCTAAAGAGTGTTTGAGCACGCTTTGTCCAAAACTAGTTCGATAATGGAGTCGACCCAAAAGGTGAATTAATTTGGGATCAACACCAGGGACGCCAACCTCAAAAACCGCTTCTTCGCCTTTTTTCTGAATTTCTTTTTCAATTTCTTCTTCTGCTTTTAGGACTAACTCTTCAATTCTGGCTGGTTGAATTCTTCCATCAGCAATTAATTTTTCTAAGGCTACCTTAGCCACATTTCTTCTGACGGAATCAAAACAAGAAAGAGTAATGGCACCAGGAGTATCATCAACAATTAAGGTGACCCCGGTCGCTTTTTCAAAAGATCGAATATTTCGACCTTCTTTACCGATAATTTTTCCTTTAATTTCTTCGCTGGCGACCTGGATGGTGGTTGTCGAGGTTTCCGCGCTTTGAGCGGAAGCCATTCGTTGCATCACAAATAAAAGAGTTTCCTTGGCCTTTCTTTCAATTTCGGTATGAGATTCATTTTGAAGTTTGATTAACCGTTTGGCTAAATTATCTTTTTCTTCAATTTCAGTTTGTTCAAAAATTTTCTTTTTGGCTTCTTCTTTGGTTAAACTAGCAATTGATTCTAATTTTTTTAATTCCTCGACTCGAGCATTTTCAATTTTTACTTTTATCTCGGCCACTTTTTTAATCTCTTCTTTTAAATTTTCTTCTTTTTTGTCGTAAAGATTAACCTTCTGCTCCAATTGTTCGCTTTGCTTAACAAACTTATCTTCTATTTTTTTTAGCAGTTCTTGCCCTTTTTTATTTTCTTGAATCGCTTCATTTTTAATTTCCAGGGCTTTATTTTGAGCTTCAAAAGTTATTTCTTTAGCCCTTTCTTTAGCCTCGTTGACAATTTTATCTAACTGATGTTCGGCGCTGGCCAGTCTTTTTCGATTGATTACTTGTCTAATTATGTAACCTAAAGAGAACCCGACCACTAAAAAAAGTAGACCTATAATTATTAAATTCATATAATTTTTGTTTAAATTTAGCCATTTTTATGTTTAGGGCTGGTTAATTTAAATATTAGCTATTATTAATAGTATAAAATATTGTAATTTTTGTCAAAAAAATGAGGCCACCATGATCATCCAATAATTAATAGGTTTAATCATAAATTTATGATAATTTTGAAATCTGGTTAATTTCTTTTTTCAAATTTACGTCCAATGTTTCAACTCGCATTTTTTGAGAAAAATAGAGAAGAGAATAATCGACAAAAGATAATTTTTCATTTTTCTGAGAAAGGTAGAAGTTGGTTATCTGATGTAATAAGGTTACTGAAGAACCATAAATTTCAATATCTTTATTATTAGCGGTATATTTTATAAATTCATCGGCAGTTCTTTTATCAACTTCTTGACAAAGAATCGTAACTGTTTCGAGTAAAACATATTCTGGTAAAATAATTGATTTTGAGATACCTTTAAAAATCTTCACTGCCTTTTGATGATTAGAATCATTGGTATTCAAAAGGGCAATCCAAATATTTGAATCAAGAATTACCATAAAGAATAGCATCAATTTTCTGACTTAAATTTTTAGGCCCCTTAAATTGAATTTTTTTAAGATCGGAACTTGTATATTGTTTTTTGTCTACCTCTTTATACGGTAAAAGCTGAAATAATGGCTTAGATCTTTTAACCACAATAAAAGCCTCTCCCCGTAAAGATCTTTCAGAAATGGTATTTAAATTTTTATATAATTCTTTAACACCAATGATTTGAACCATATTAGTAAGTTAATTTAAGAACTGACTTAAGTTTAACTAATATGAAATTAAAATGCAAGTCCCAGTCTTGCATTAGATAAGACTTTGGGTTGTAAAAATAAATTCTAAAGAGTAAAATCAATAATATTAATATTAAGAGCTGGAAAATAGAATTTGGAATTATTCTAGATTCTAGATTCTAGATTCTAGATTCTAGATTCTATGAACAAAGTTATTTTAGTAATTTTAGATGGTTTTGGAATTAAGACCAAGTATTTCGGTAATGCTATTTCAAAAGCCAAAACACCAACCATTGATTATTTATTGGCTAATTATCTAGCCGGAGCTTTAAAAGCCGCGGGGGTGGCCGTTGGGTTACCCTTTCAAGAGCCTGGTAATTCTGAAGTTGGTCATATTACTATCTCGGCGGGCCGGATTGTTTATCAAATTCTTCAAGAAATTTCTTTTACAATCGCCGATGGCCGATTTTTTAAAAATCCAACACTTTTGGAAAATATTAACCATGTTAAAAAAAATAAAAGCCAACTTCATTTTGTGGGACTAGTTTCTAATAGTTCGGTCCATAGTTATCTGGAACATTTATTGGCTTTAATGGAATTAGCTAAAAAAGAAAATCTCGATGATTTTGTGATTCATTTTATCAGTGATGGCAAGGATGATAAACCAGAAAATGGAGTCGAGGTCTGCCGGTCAGTGATGGATAAAATTAAGGAACTTAGGATTGGTCGAATTGGCACGATGATTGGAAGATTTTATGCTATGGAAAGAGATGGGTATTGGGAGAGAACCGAAACTACTTATAATCTTTTAACTCAAGGTTTAGGTGAAAAAATTTCTGATCCAATTGATTATTTAAAAACTTCTTATCAGAATAATTTAACCGATGAATTTATTAAGCCAGCCATTTTAAGTTATCAAGATTCAAGATTCAAGATTCAAGATTCAAGAATTAAGGATAACGATGCGGTAGTTTTTTTTAATTTTCGAAAAGATTCCATGAGGCAACTAGCTCAATCTTTTGTTGGAGATGATTTTAAATTTTTTGGGAGAAAGAAATTAAACAATCTTTTTATTTCTACTTTCACCAGGTATGATGATAATTTAAATACTCATATTATTTTTGAGCCTCTCAGGGTGAAAAATTCTTTAGCGGAAGTAATTGAGAAGAATAATTTAAAACAATTAAGAATTGGAGAAAGTTTTAAATATGCCCATATTAGCTATTTTTTTAATTGTGGCCAAGAAACGGCTTATAAAAATGAAGAACGGATTATTGTGCCATCGCTTGATGAAATAACGATCGAAGATAACCCCCAATTGATGGCTCCTTGGTTAACTCAAAATCTTATTAAGGCGATGAAAGAAAAAAGACACGATTTTATTGTAGTTAATTTTGCTAATGCCGATGTTTTAGGTCATACAGGAAACTTTGAAGCGATCGTTAAAGCTATTGAATCTTTAGACAATCAACTTAGTTATATTTTAGAAGAATTAGATGATTGGACTTTAATTATTACGGCTGACCATGGAAATGCCGAAGAAAAAATTGATATTTTTAATGGTGAAGTTAGAACTGGACACTCTTTAAACAATGTTCCTTTTTGGTTAGTTGATCAGACCTTCAAAAAAAATATTCCTCAAAAAATTAAACTTGATGATCTCAAGGTCATTGGTTTACTTTCCGATGTGGCGCCCACAATTCTCGATATTTTAAGGATTGAAAAACCTAGTGAAATGACGGGCGAAAGTCTATTGAAGCAATTAATAATTGACAATTGATAATCAACGGGAGATAATTCAACTACCAGTTAAATTTATGTCCAAGAAAAACAAGAAAAATAATAAAGAAAACAAAAAAGATTATTTTGGGGGTTTTGAGAAAACTGATATCAATAAAAGATTTTCCGATCTTCATCCGGAAACTAAAAAAACCACGATCGGTGTTATTTTTTTGGCTTTTGGTATTTTGGTTAGTCTAAGTTATTTTCATTTAGCTGGTCGTTTTGGAGAGTTTTTTTATACTGCTTTTAATGTTCTTTTGGGCTACGGTTTTTTCCTGATTCCTTTGACGCTTTTTCTTGTGGCCATAGTTTTTTTATTTTCCCATCGCCCCAATCTTTATTTTTCTTTAATCTTTGGATCAGTTATTTTTTTAATTTCGATTTTAGCGCTCTTGGAAATCTATGACCATAATAGTAAAGAATTAGGTGGTTGGATTGGGTTTATTATTGCTTATCCGCTTCAAATGATTTTTGATCGGATTGGGAGTTCAGTTATTTTGGTGGCGACTCTTTTAGTTTCTTTGGCGCTTATTTTCAATATTCACTTTAAACGTTTACTCGGTTTTAAAGAAGACGAAAACGGCAAGTTAATTAAACATAAAGAAGTTAATCCCAAAAAAGTTTCCAATGAAGAAGAGGGAGAGTTTGAGTCTGTTCAGGTTGAAGATTTATCTAGGTCCACTGAAGGGGCGGCCAAAAAGAAAGATGACAGAAAATCAAAAATTGGCGAGCCGGTTTATCGGATGTTAAGACAAAAATTTCAGTGGACCATACCGCCTTTTAGTCTTTTAATCAAAGGGGCTGATAAACCGGAAGCCGGAGATGTTAAGGCTTATTCAGGAATTATTCAAAAAACCTTAGCTGATTTTGGCATTCCGGTCGAGATGAGTGAGATTAATACTGGGCCAACAGTAACTCAATATACTTTGAAGCCATCTCAAGGAATTAAGTTAGCAAAAATTACGGCATTGGCTAATGATCTATCACTGGCTTTGGCCGCTCATCCATTACGAATTGAGGCGCCGATTCCGGGAAAATCTCTGGTGGGAATTGAAATTCCTAATAAAAATATCACAACAGTTCGAGTTAGAAATCTTCTTGAGCGAGATGAATTTTTAAAAAATCCCACCCCCTTACTTTATCCTTTGGGTATTGATGTCTCGGGTAATCCTAGTTACGTTGATTTAGCGTCTATGCCCCATCTTTTAATTTGTGGATCAACTGGAAGCGGTAAATCAGCCGCGATTCATAATATTTTAACTGCTTTTCTTTTTAAAAATTCGCCTGAAATTTTAAAATTAGTTTTAATTGATCCTAAAAAAGTGGAGCTAGTTTTTTATTCTGATGTGCCTCATTTAATTTCCGGAGTGATTAATAATGCTAAAGACGCGGTTTTGGCTTTACGTTTTATGGCCAAAGAGATGGATCGTCGCTATGAAATTTTAGCCAAGAAGAGAGTCCGAGACATCAATTCTTACAATACCCACCTTAAAGAAGACGAAGAACTGATGCCCTATATTGTTGTTGTTGTTGATGAGTTAGCTGATTTAATGTTAACTTATCCTAGAGAGGTGGAAGCTTCGATTGTTCGATTAGCTCAAATGGCCAGAGCGGTCGGAATTCACTTAATTATTTCCACTCAAAGACCGTCGGTTGAAGTGATTACTGGGTTAATCAAAGCTAATATTACTTCTAGAATGGCTTTTGCGGTGGCTTCTCAAATAGACTCCCGAACCATAATTGATTCTTCAGGAGCCGAAAAACTTTTAGGTCGAGGTGATATGCTTTTTATTTCTTCGACTAATCCCAAGCCAAAAAGAATTCAGGGCAGCTATATTACCGAAGAGGAGGTTAAGAAAGTTACTAATTATTTAGAGGGTATTAATATTCAAATAAAAGACGATGTTCAGCAAAATCTTTCCGACTTTTTATCAAAAGCCAAGATTGAAACGGAAGGTAATGGGCCAGTTAATGTTGATTTTGGGGACGGCGGTGACGATGATGATCTCTATGAAGAAGCTAAAAAAATAGTTACCGAAGCAGGTAAGGGATCCGCTTCTTTCTTGCAGAGGCGCTTGAGAATTGGTTATGCTCGGGCGGCGAGACTGCTCGATATGATGGAGCGAGATGGAGTAATTTCTGGAGCCGACGGAGCCAAACCCAGAATGGTTTTAAGAGATTCTTTTGATGCAGAATTTGAAAACAAGGAAGGAGGAATAGAGGAAACCCAGATTTAAGATTTAAGAATTAAGGTTTGTTAATAATTAATAAATCTAAAATCTAAAATCTAAAATCTGAAATTATGTGTCTGATTTTTCAAACAAAATAAAAGAACAAAGAGCTAATCTAAAAATTTCTCTGGAAGATTTGGCGGCTAAAACTAAAATTCCTTTGAGATATTTAAATTGGCTTGAAAATGACGAATTTAGCAAATTACCAGCCCCAGTTTATATAGTTGGCATTCTTAAGGTTTACGCTAAATTTATGAGATTAAACTCCGAGGAATTACTAGAAAACTATTTTAAAGAGGTTAACAAACCAAAGATTGTTGGGCAAACATCAAATTATTCTAAAAAACCTATTCATTTAAATCCAGAATTTTTAAGATTAACTATTATTATTATCATTTTTCTGTCAGTTTTTGGATATTTCATTTATCAAATAAGTAGTTTAAATTTTAAACCAACAATTTTACTAACTCCCCTAGCTGATTTAGTTACTACCTCTGAAACCTTAATTTTTAAAGGCCAACTTAAACCCATTGATTCAAAATTAACCATTAACAATCAAGACATCTGGGTCAGTGAATCCGGTGAATTTAGTAAAGAGTTATTTTTGAATCTGGGATCCAATATTTTTGTTATCTCGGCTATTAGTAAATATGGCCAAAGAACGGAGCTAATTAGAAAAATTCTCCGACAGTAGATTTATTTGTTCATCGGTGATAACATAAACTTATATGTGGTTTTTTCAAAAAAAGGACTTAGAAAAAGGTTTCGTGGCTTACGAAGAAATAGATTCTAAAAAAACTTCCAAATTGGGATATTTTTTTCTGGTGCTCATGGTACTTTTTGGAGTTTGGCAAGGACAAAATCTTTTAGAGGCGATTCAGCAAACAGTGGCTCAACCGCTTCAGAACTCGGCCTGTGCTGGTAATTTAAAAAGATACTTAGTGGCACCGGGTATCGATGATCATAATTTTTATTACGGTGATTATAATTATCAAAGTTATCAGTCTAGTTATAATTATGATACTTTTACAACTTATGATAAGTGCGCCTTTAGTGATCGGGAAAAGATCGTTGGTCTTTCTCGGTTATACGAAAAAGTTTATCCCAGTTTATTAATGGTTAAAAATCTCAAAAAAGACTTAGATGATATTAATCAGCAAAACGAGTCGGCTAAGTATAATCGGTCAAGTACGGTTAATGAATATTCTGTTTCTTTATTAGAAACTATCGCTAGAAAAAATCAAGTTCTTAATATGAATTCTTTGCGGGGATCAATTAAGAATTCCGATGATTTAATTAGTTCTTTAACTACTACTGGTAATGATTTACAAGAAAAGATTAATACTTTGGAAAATGAAATTAGATCGGAAATTCTTCGATATAAAGCTTTTTTTGAGAGAATTGAGGATGAGTATAGTCAAGATAGAAATATTTATGATTTAAAAAAGTTCGGCCTGAGTTTATTATTTATTTTACCGGTTTTCCTTTTTGTTTGGAGAAAATATTGGCGCTCTAAGAACGAAGGTTCTGAGTACGCCATTATTTGGAGCGGAGTTCTGGCTATCTCGGCCATAATGCTTGCTCAAGTTCTTCTGGTCTTTATCTATGAAATTCTTCCCCGTGAGTTATTACAGAAAATTTTTGACTTTTTAAAGAATTTTAAATTTTTCTGGAGTCTTTTGTATTGGCTAGGCTTTATTCTGATTCCCGCGTTTTTTGGCGGTTTGATCTATTTTATTCAGAAGAAGTTTTATAATAAAAAAGCAGTTGCGGCTCGAGCCTTTAAGGCGGGCAAATGCCCAACCTGTTCAATGAGTGTCGCTCCTCATATGATTTTTTGTCCGGTCTGTGCTGCCACTTTGAAGATTAAATGTAGTTCTTGTGGAAATTATTCTCCCGAAATTGGGAATTTCTGTGAAATTTGCGGAGTTAAAAAATCTATTTAATGGTTAACTATGTCAAAAGAAGATACTAATAAAATTTTGGAAAATGCGGTTCAGGAGATTAAGGATAAATTTGGTGAAGGGTCAATTATGCGACTGGATGAAGTGAGAAAAGTTGATCTCGATGTTATTCCGACTGGTTCTCTCTCGCTGGATTTGGCCCTCGGGGTTTTTGGGATTCCACGGGGAAGGATTGTGGAAATCTATGGACCCGAAGGTTCGGGTAAGACTTCCCTTTCGCTTCATATTTCGGCCGAAGCTCAAAAAAAAGGTGGCAAAGTCGCTTTCATTGACGCCGAGCATGCCCTAGATCCCGAATATGCTAAAAAGATTGGTGTTAAAATGAAAGATTTTTTAATTTCTCAACCTGATAATGGAGAACAAGCTCTAGATATTGTGGAGAGTTTAGTTCGCTCGGGAGCGGTCGATATTATTATTGTTGATTCGGTCGCCGCCTTGACTCCTCGGGCGGAGATTGAGGGTGAAATGGGTGATCAGCAAATGGGTCTCCAGGCTCGTTTAATGTCTCGCGCTTTAAGAAAGTTAACCGCCATTTCTTCCAAAAGCAACACCATTATTATTTTTATCAATCAAATTAGAATGCAGATTGGCGTTTTTTTTGGTAACCCCGAAACCACGACTGGCGGTAAGGCCTTAAAGTTCTATTCATCCGTTAGAATTGAAGTTCGAAAAGCGGCTCAGCTGAAAAAAGGCGAAGTAATTATTGGTAATAAAGTTAAAGTGAAAGTGGTTAAAAATAAAGTGGCGCCACCGTTTCGGACAGCCGAGTTTGATATTATGTTTAACGAAGGCATTTCTTATGAGGCAGATGTTATCACTACCGGTTTAATTTACGGAATCATCAAAAAAACTGGCAATACTTTAAGTTTCGGCGAACAAAAATTAGGAGTGGGCCTGGAGAATAGCCGCCAATTTTTAAAAGCTAATCAACCTTTGGTTAAAAAAATCGCCGATGCTATCAAGAAAAAATCCTTAGATAAAACTACTGAAGTAGAACCAGTAACAACTCAGTGAAAATAATAATTTATATTAAAACTGGGTGCCCTTGGTGTCTTGGAGTCACCTCTTTATTGAGAGATCATAATATTATTTTCGAAGAAAGAAATGTTTTAGAAAATAAAGAATTTTTTGATGAGATGATTAAAAAGTCCGGACAAAATTTGACTCCGACCTTAGATATCGATGGAACAATTTTGGCTGATTCTGATAAAGAAGCCGTGGCGAAATATCTCAAACTAGCTTGCTAAATGATTGGTTTTTAAAATTGTAATTACTAACCAACCGAAACGGTCGTCATGATTGGTTAGTGATATTTTGGAAAAAGTTTTTATGGGAAAAATAATAAATAGTTAAAAACTAAAGGTTAAAAACTAATAATTATTCACTTTTCAGTTTTAATTTTCCACTCTTTATTACCTATTGGTAAATGGTAAAAGAGCGAGGTAAGGTAGCGCAATTATCAGTTCGTTGGGGGGTTAAAATTTTTGCTTGGCTCGTCAAAAAACGCCTGATTAAATCAGTATTTTTATAATCAATATGAAAAATATTTTGACTGCAGAAATAACAATGTTTGGCCATAATAATTAGCTTTTTAGCTGGTAGCTTTTTAGGTTTGGTAGTCGATTAATATTAACAATTCAACAACCTAAAAAGCTACCCACCTACCACCTAGAATGGTATATCCTTTATTTCAATTTCATTATCCATGGCCGAGGTGTCGATACTCGGTATTTCTTCCTGATCGTTATGGGGTTGGTTATAATTTGACGAACCCCGTGACTGATTGATTCCATCTCCTACAATTCCTCTTGGTCCCATTTGCATTTTTTCGGCAATAATTTCGGTCCAATATTTTTTAATCCCTTCAGGAGTTGTCCAGTTTCTAGTTTCAATCCTTCCTTCGATAAAAACTAATCCCCCCTTTTTAAGGTATTGGGAACAAATATCACCTAATTTCCCCCAAGCGACAATATTATGAAACTCAGCTTTTTGCTGCTTGGCGCCAGCTTTATCAATCCAAATTCTATTGGTAGCAACGGCAAAACGACAAACATTTTGGCCAGTAGTGGTTGATTTAGTTTCTGGGTCCCTGGTCAAGTTTCCTAAAATAAAAGCTCGATTTAAATTCATATTAAATTTTCTTGAAAATCTAAAACTTGTTCTTTTTAGATTTTTTTAAGTATTTCTTCTAATTTCTTATCTAATTCTTCAATTTCGGCCTTGTCTTCTGATATTGTTTTTGGGGCTAATACTTTTTTAAATTTCTCTCTTGTCACTTCCCTATTCTTATTCATTTCCTTGAGTTGGGTTTTATCTATGACGGTAATTAAATATCTTAAAATATTCTTTTCCAGCTTAATCTTTTTTTCAAAACTTCTTAAATCAGAAGTTTTTAAATTAAATTGAAGATTAACAAAATAAGCGGAACTTTGTTTTTTAATTTCATAGGCCAAGGTCTTTCTTTTGGGTGGCCATTCATCGGTTACTGCGCCACCGAGTTCAGTAATCAGATTTTTAATTTTTTGATTTTGAGCAAAAGCCTCTTCTTCTTTGATCACACTCGTGATCAGATAAGAAATTTCATACATTTTTTGATCAGTGATTGAATTAACCATAACAATTATCTTACACAATATACTATTTTTATCAATAGGAGCCTTAGACTCGTCCCTTGATAATCTTTTAATTCCGATGTCCATATTTTTGATAAAACTTCGTCAGACTTCATAAAAACTATTTCACCGTAACTTGGTTACGCCTCAATAGTTTTTATTTCGTCTTCCTTGTTTCATCTAAAAATCTGAACATCTCATTACTAAAGATTATCAAGGGACGAGTCTATATTGGAAGGTACCCATTTTTTAGACACTTTATGTCTTGGTGATATTTTGAAAAGTAAAGAGGACCGATTTATACGTCGGTCCTCATATTTCAAACCCACTCCAAAACTCTTACTTTTTGTCCAGTCCAGCTCCCGATTTCCCCAAGCGCTCGTCGGGAATGAGAGCAGGAAGTATCTTCTTGAATACCTCGTTGGCTTCCGTGATTGCATCTGGACCGAAGTGTGTCTTGGCTTGCACGAACAAATTTTTGAGGCCTGCTCGGTTTTTTTCATGAATCATTTGTATCATGTATTTCTCAATTTTGACCCGTTGTTCAAGCATCTTTAGAGTTTCCGGATTCTCTATGATGATCGAAACGTAGAGATCAGGATCCTGACTCAGAAGCCGCCCCATGAGCGAGAGCATCACCCGATAGAAAGGACTTGCGAAAGAGAGAATCTTGCTTACTGACAAACCAGCTACCATGATGAGTAAGGCGTTCGTCAGGGTACTCGAATGAGGAGTCACCTGAATTGGCATCATGTACACATCATGTTCGGCCGCAGTCCTCAACTGGATCTGCGCTTGCATGGCCGTTAGCATGCTAGCAACAAATGTTATCCAATGGGGAACTGTCAGGCGTGCCGGGCATGCTACCACAGTTTGTCCATCGAATGGCATATCTGGTCTAAACATTGGATGAAGTCCCACGACTTGGGCTTCGCTTTTGAGCATTGCTTCGACAGGATGTACCTTAATCGATGTGATGTCCATCAAGAGTTGATCTTCCTGGACATAAGGTAACGCTGAATGAATTACCTCCAGCATATCATCGGTAGGAACCGCGAAGATTACCATGTCAGATTGCTCAACCACTTCAGCGTTGGATAATCTGGCGGGATTTTTCTTATCGGAGCCAATGACCTGATAGCCAATTTGCTCCAAGAGTCCATTGAACATCTGACCGAAGCCACCATCGATGCCAATAATGCCAACGATGATCTGCCTGACCATCGCCTCTTTTTGAAGAAGTACGGGTGTCATCTTATTGTCCAAGACATCTTGAAGGGCCTTGGCCAAAACCTTCAGTCCGTATTCCTCAGCCGCTGTTTTAGGAGTAATGGCCGCAATTTTTACGTTGGGTCCGAGATTAGCAACAGCTTTCGCTTCCGTCCAGTCTCGTCTTTGAATAAATGCTAGCGCTTCCTCGTACCATTTTGCAATAGTATCGAGGACTAGAATTTTCTTTCTCATTGTATTTTTCCTTTCTTTTGTTTGTTTAGGTTAAACTATATACTGATTCAGTGGCAACGAAAGATTGCTGTCGTTGGTAACAATATGAAAACAAGTTGTATTCTTCTTGTCGTCTTCAATATTTTCTGCGACGATCTTAAGACTGTACTTAGCCACACACTCCTTTGAAGCAATAGCAGCGACATTAGTAAAACCACTAGCTTGACTGACTATTTGTGCTGCTACAGAAGTACTCGTAACCACGTATCGATGTCTATTGGAAAATCCATATCTAGAAAGCCATTCCTTGCATTGCGCAAGTCCTTGCGCATGTGAAATGACTATTTGCACATCCTTTAATGATCTATTTTGACGAACAAGGAGATGATGCTCAATATTTCTATCTATTTTGCCAATCACGATCAATCGGTGGTTATCATTATTCAACCAGTTCATAACATCAACCACTGCACCTCCAATGCTGTTATGAACCGGAACGATACCAATTGCACTTGATTTTGACTGCGCAACACTTGTTAAAATGTCAGTATTTCTCGGACATAAAACAAGGGTAGCAGTGCCATCAAAATGCTCGAAGTTAACACCATCAGCAACCTGACTTCCATTGCTTCCTTCTGGACCTAGGCAATAGATATTCATGTTCCTCCTTATTTTTAAAGAACAAAAAAATCAGCCTCGGAATTGAGACTGATTTTGAGAAGTCGAAATTTTGTTATTAATGATTATCTTTTACTAATACTATTATTTCGACACCTTAAAACTAGCCCCAGATTGAGGTTTTTAAAGAAGTAATAGATAAAAATTGGCTGTTTAGTTCCTTGATTCATATTGAATAGTAGTATAGCCGATATCTAAAAAAAGTCAAACAGAATCTTAATTCTTAATTCATAAATCTTAAATCTTAAATCTTAAACTCAATGACATCGCCGTCTTGGACGATGTATTTTTTTCCTTCGGTTCTAATTAAGCCAGCCAATCGAGCAGATTTGGTTGAGCCACTATTAATCAGGTCTTGCCAGTTAATGACGTCGGCTTTGATAAATTTTTCTTCAAAATCACTGTGAATAGCGGCCCCAGCTTGGGGAGCGGTTGAGCCGACCAAAATAGTCCAAGCCCGGGTTTCATCTTCACCGGTGGTAATAAAAGTGATTAAACCTAGGGCTTGATAGCTGGCTTTAATTAATTCGTCGGTATTTTCCTGACTTTTTAAATCGGCCATGACTCGAAATTGGTTCTTTTCTTCGTTAGTCAGGGAACCGAGCTCTGATTCTAAATCAGCATTCAAAATAACAAAACGGGAATTACTAGTCTTAAAAAATTCCATTAGCTTTTGAAATCTTCCATCATTTTCCTGATCGAGATTTTTCTTATCACTGGCTTTGTTTAAAATATAAATTATTGGTTTCGTCGTTAAGAGGTTAAGGGTTTTGATAAAGATCATTTCTTCGGGCGTGAAAGTGAGGGTATGGCCGAGTTGGTTATTTTCTAGGGCTTGCTTGAGATCGTTGAGAATTTTTTCTTCTAGTACGGCTTGTTTGTCCCCTCTTTTAGAATCCTTACTGGTTTTTTCTAGTCGCTTGTTAATAGTTTCTAAGTCGGCAAAAATTAATTCCAGATTAACCGTTTCCACATCAGAAAGCGGATTGATCTCTTTATCAACATGAATAATATTTTCATCTTCAAAAATTCGAACGACTTCCGCAATGGCGTCCACTTCTCTAATATGAGAAAGAAATTTATTACCCAGTCCTTGCCCTTCATGAGCACCTTTAATAATGCCGGCAATATCAACAAACTCAATAATAGTCGGAATGATCTTTTTTGAGCTGGCCATCTTGGCTAATAGTTCCAGTCGTTCGTCTGGGACGGTAACAATTCCAATATTTGGATCAATCGTGCAAAAAGGGTAATTTTGAATATCAACTTGTTTTTTAGTTAAGGCCTTAAATAAAGTTGATTTCCCAACATTGGGCAGACCGACGATACCGATTTTCATATGCTTGATTATTACTATGTTAACGCGTTAACGGGTTAACGAGTTAGCCTAATTCTATTGAATTTTGGTTCCCGAAGGAATTTTGTTTTCTGGACTAAGAGTGGTAAGGAATCCGTCGCCCACGGCGTATAAGACCATACCCTGACTTTCGTGACCAAGAATGGTTCGGGGTGTTAGGTTTACCAAGACCGGAACTTGTTTACCTATTAAAATAGCTGGCTCAAGATAATATTCCGCAATCCCAGAAATAATCACTCGAGGCGTTTCCTCTCCCACATCAATGGACAGTTTAATCAGTCGATCAGCTTCCGGTATTTTTTCAGCCATTAAGATCGTTCCGATTTTTATCTCTACTTTTTTAAATTCATCAAATGAAATCATATTAGTTCATTAAGTTTATCAAGTTCATAAAGTCTGTAAAGGGTTGCAATATAAATGTCGTACCAAAATGATAATGTCATGGTGTACCAAAATAGAAATGTCATACTTGATAAAAGTATCTAATAGTTGTGCCATAATTTAATCTAGGTCGTATTAATAAAAATAAAGTAATTAACCTAGTAAAGATTATGGAAC
>JACQAJ010000038.1 GCA_016195045.1 Candidatus Azambacteria bacterium
AGAAATTTATTATCTTTTCGTCAGTCTTTAAGACCACAACGTCTGATTTTTGAGTCTCTCATCATTCTAGAGGGAAAAGTTTTTTCCAATGGGTCAAAGAAATGTTTTGTCGGTCTTTTGGGGATTTATCACAAAGTCTTAGAAGTTATGGAAAATAATATCGAGATGTTAGATATTCTGGAAAGAACTAATAATAATTTATTTTCTTCTAAATTAAATGAATTGATTAAGTTTTTTACTGTTGTTTCCGTAATTTCTATTCCCGTATCACTAATTTTTAATTTCTTCGGATTAAGCGTTCCACTTCCTTTTGGTGATAAACAGTTCGACTATCTGGCTATTTTGGGTGCTGGACTAGTAGTCAGTATTATTTTAGGTCTCTACTTTAGAAAAAAGAAATGGCTTTAAAAGACTTATTCCTTGATAACTTTCAACTGCAATGTTTATCTTTTTAATGAAACTTCGTCAGATTTCGTAAAAAGTATTTCACCGTAACCTGGTTACGCCTCAATACTTTTTACTTCATTTTCCTTGTTTCATCTAAAAACCTAAACATTTCGTTATGAAAGTTATCAAGGAACAAGTCTCTATGAATTGTTTTTAATTCTTTTTTGTCCTAATTTTGTTTATACGGTGAGATGCTTTCATGTTATTAAAAATAAAGATTATGATTAAATTATACAATAGTCTCTCTAATAAAAAGGAAATTTTGAAGCCTAAGGGTAAACAAATAAATCTCTTTGTTTGTGGGTCAACAGTTTATGATCAAAGTCATCTTGGTCATGCTCGGACTTATCTAGTTTTTGATGCTTTAGTTAAATATTTAAGGATTGCTGGTTATTCTATTTTTTATCTTCAAAATGTCACCGATATTGATGATAAGATTATTGCTCGGGCTAAAGTGGAAAAAATTTCTCCTCAAAATTTAGCTCGAAAATATGAAAAAATTTATCATCAAGCCGAGAAAGAACTAGGCATTAATTCAGTCACTCAATATGCTCGAGCCACTGATTATATCCCCCAAATCGTCAACCAAGTAAAAATTCTGATTAAAAAAAGAAACGCTTATTTGATTGAAGGCGATGGTTATTATTTCGATTTAACTTCTTTTCCCCGGTACGGCCAATTATCTAAGAGAAAAATTTTAAAAGAAGAGGATTCCGTTAGTCGAATTGACGAAGGTATTAACAAAAGAAATAAGGGCGATTTTTGTGTCTGGAAATTTTATAAACCAGGCGAACCTTTTTGGCTAACTGAATTAGGTAAGGGGCGACCGGGTTGGCACATCGAAGATACCGCTATCTCCGAACACTTTTTTGGGTCTCAGTACGATCTTCATGGTGGTGGTCTGGATTTAAAATTCCCTCATCATGAAGCCGAAATTGCTCAACAAGAATCAATTTCTGGTAAGGCTCCCCTGGCTAAAATCTGGTTGCATACGGGAATGCTTTTAGTCAATAATGAAAAAATGTCTAAATCACTAGGTAATTTTATTACGATCAGTGATTTTCTCAAATCATATTCTAAGGAAGTTTTAAGAATGTATGTTTTTTCGAATCATTATCGCTCCCCTTTTAATTATCAATCTTCGGGTCTTGATCAGGCTGAGAAAAATATTAAGACCATCATTGATTGGTCTCGAAGATTAAAGGAGATAAAAGTTCCTAAGTTAGAAGACAAACTTCGCCAAGGCTTCGTCTGGTCAAAGGAAGAAAATTCTATCAAACTAAAATCTTTTCAGGGAGTTATTAAAAAGTACCACGATCAATTTTTTCAGGCCTTAGCAGATGATTTTAATACACCCAAAGCCATTGGTCTTTTTTTTAAATTAATCAATGAAAGTAATGTTTTAATTAAGGCCGGCTCTTTATTAGTCATCGATAAAAAAGAATTAGAAAAATTTAGTCAAAAAGTTAATTCTATTTTAGGAATCGTACCGAAAATAAAGATTATTAAGATACCAGGTGAAATTAAAAAATTAGTTCAAGAACGAGAATTATTAAGAAAAGAACAAAAATGGGCTGAAGGCGACGAGATTAGATTAAAAATAGAAAAACTAGGCTATTTAGTCGATGATACCAGTCAAGGGCCATCTGTGAGGATTATTAAGAAATAATAAATTTGTAGCTATCTTTCTGATTTCTTTAATAATGATCAATGATCAAGGATATCTCAATACTCAGATTTACACCAAGAAATTATTTTTGAGGTGCAAAATTAACAATTAATGGCCGGTGCTAATTTTAGTACTTCATCGATGGTAATAATCCCCTCTCGGGATTTTAG
>JACQAJ010000008.1 GCA_016195045.1 Candidatus Azambacteria bacterium
AATTACTTTATTTTTATTAATACGACCTAGATTAAATTATGGCACAACTATTAGATACTTTTATCAAGTATGACATTTCTATTTTGGTACACCATGACATTATCATTTTGGTACGACATGTCAAGAATTTTTCTTGACAAAAAAGACAGAGAGATATAGTATATTTAGGGGTATCTAAACAATAATAATGCCTATAATGGGCGGAAAGGGGAGAAGATGAGAGAAAAAGATATGACTGAAAAAATTCTGGAATTAAGTGGTTCGTTTGTTTCTTTTGTTCAGAAAATTTCCTGTGTGAGTAGACCGGTCACAGAGGAGGAATTTAATAGGGGCCATGATTTGGTAAAACAAATGAAAGAGGGCTTCGATTCGCTAGGGTCTAAGTACCTTGTTAATCAAGATTTAATCGCTTCAAAAGAGCCGGAAAGGAGAGAAATGTCTGAAGATTTTAAAAAAATTCAGGATCCCTGGACTGATTTATCGGATGAATTTATTTTAGAAGGGAAAAATTTCCAGTATATTATCAAGAAAGACTATGGTTGGGGGGCAGCAAACGAATACAGAAAAAAGTCTAATTTAATAGTATCAGTCAATAAGCTATCAAGTATTCTTTTTTCTGTGTCGATTCTATTGAATGTTAAAAAACATTCTTATTCGGCATCTAATGATGATAGTGAGGCTAATTGAGGAAGTGTGTAGGGGGAGGTTGTCACTGACGGCCTCCCTAATTAAATTTTTAAAATAGAAGTTATTAGTTGTAAAATCTTAGATTGCCACACCCCCGCAAAGCGGGGGCTCGCAATGACGTATTGAGAGTTAGGGGCTAGGAGCTAGGGGCCAGTGGCTAGCGCCTAGGAGCTATTTTATGAAAATTACCAAAGCAATTATTCCAGTTGGGGGACTGGGAACCAGATTTTTACCGGCCACCAAAGCTCAACCAAAAGAGATGTTGACCTTAGTCGATAAGCCGATTATTCAATATATTGTTGAGGAAGCGCAAGAAGCGGGGATTAAGGATATTATCTTTGTGACTTCCTTTAGTAAGAGATCGATTGAAGATCATTTTGATCGGAATTTTGAATTGGAGTTTCGCTTAGCTCAAAAGAATCGGAAGGCTGAAATTGAGCAATTAAAAAAAATTAATAAATTAGCCCGATTTGCTTTTGTCCGTCAATCAGAGCCATTGGGCGATGGCCACGCTATTTTATCAGCCCTTCCCTTTGTTGAAAATGATGAAGCGGTGGCAGTTTTCTTTGGCGATGATGTGATTACGGCTGATCAGCCAGTCATTAAACAATTGATTAATAATTATGAACAGTATGGTAATCCCGTTATTGGTTTAAGAAGTGTTCCTAAAAAAGAAATCAGCCGTTACGGAGTTATTGCTGGCGTCAAAATTGATCAAAAAACTTGGGACATTAGTCAATTAGTAGAAAAGCCAGAACCAGATAAAGCTCCTTCCAATTTAGCGGTGGTTGGTCGTTATATTTTAACTAATCAGGTCTTATCAATGATTAAAAATCAAAAGCCAGACAAGAGTGGTGAAATTCGGTTAGCCGATATTTTATCAAATTATTTAAAAAAGGGAAAATTACACGGTCTCCAATTTGATGGTCAACTTTATGATTGTGGTAATAAATTAGATTTTTTAATCGCTCAAGTAGAATTTGGTTTAAAACATCAAGACCTTGGTCGTCAGTTTCGAGATCATCTCAAGAAATTGAGATTATAATTAAGACACCTAGACACCATGAATTATAAATGGTTAATAAAAATAAATTCTAAGATTATCTACTACACTAACTCCGACGGTCGTCGTAAATGGTGTAGTAGTAATAGAAGGTTAGAATGGTGAATTAGAATCTTAATTTTTAATTTTTTAAAGCCTAAGGTCTTATATATTACAGACTCGCTTTGATAAATTCTCGAAAGAGGGGATGAGGTCGTAGGGGGCGAGATTTAAATTCGGGATGAAATTGGACCCCGACAAACCAAGGGTGATTTTTGTTTTCCAGAATTTCGCATAAACCGCTTTCAGGGTTGGTACCAGTAATGACTAGACCCTTTTCTTCAAATTGTTTTTTGTAGTCATTATTAAATTCATAACGATGGCGATGGCGTTCTAGGATAACTTCTTCGCTATAAGCCTGAAAACTTTTCGAATCTTTTTGGAGTCGGCACTCGTAATTACCGAGTCGCATGGTCCCACCTTTTTTATAAATCTCTCTTTGTTCTTTCATTAAATAGATAACTGGATTTTTTGTTCCTTCATTAAACTCTAGAGAATTAGCGTCTTTGATTCCTAAAACATTGCGAGCGAATTCAATAGCGGCTATTTGCATACCCAGACATAAACCTAAATAAGGAATTTTATTTTCCCGAGCATATTTGGCAACGACAATTTTCCCTTCGATGCCTCGTCCGCCAAAGCCGCCCATGACGATCAGACCAGCCGCTGTTTTTAGTTTTTTCCATTCTTTTTTTGATTCTTCATTTTCACTTTCTAGTTTTTCGGAATCGATCCAGGTTATTTTTATTTTTTGCTTGTTAAAATAACCAGCTGATTTGACGGCTTCAATGACACTGAGGTAAGCATCCTGGAGTCCCATATATTTTCCTACTAGGGCAATTGATAATTCTGGTAAATTAGATTTTATCTTTTTTATCAATTCATTCCATTCTAAAAGATTAGGTTCTCTATTTTCTATGTCAAAATGATTAGCAATCAATTTAGTAATATTATATTTTTCAAGATTAAGTGGAACCTCATAAATACTCTCAACGGTTGGAGCGGGAATTACAGCTTCTTTGGGGACATCGGAGAAAAGAGCAATTTTTTCCAAATGTTCCTTGTGTATATACTCATCGTCAACATCATAGCGAGCTAAGATGATGTTTGGATTGATTCCGATTCTTCTTAATTCCCTCATTGATCCTTGAGCCGGTTTAGTTTTGAGTTCATTTGAACATTTGATGTAGGGTAAAAAGACTAGATGAACAAAAAAGACATTGTTATTGCCTTCTTCTCGGTGTAATTGTCTTAGAGCTTCACCGTAAGGTTCGGCTTCGATGTCGCCAATGGTGCCGCCAATTTCGCAGATAAAAATATCGGCGTCACTAACCTCGGCGTATTTTCGGATAAATTTTTTGATAGTATTGGTAACATGGGGAATAACCTGGATAGTTTTTCCTAAAAATAATCCTTCGCGTTCATTGTTTAAGACTTGCTGATATATTTGTCCTGATGAGGCGCTGGAGGCGGAAGAAAATTCTTCGTCCACAAAACGTTCGTAATGCCCAATATCTAAATCAGTTTCGGCGCCGTCTCGAGTAACAAAGACTTCACCGTGTTGATGGGGGTTCATGGTTCCAGGATCGATATTAAAATAGGGATCGAGTTTCTGGAGGGCGACTTTATAGCCCGCCGCTTTTAGTAACATTCCAATTGAAGCGGCCGAAATTCCTTTTCCTAATCCTGAACAGACTCCTCCAGTGACAAAAATATATTTCATTCCGTTAGAAGCAGATTGTGAACACATTAGTAATTTAAATCTACTTGAATTAATTAATAATAATTTATAGATATAATATTTATTCTCCCAAGAAGCGATCGCGGCTTCTTATGGGATTAATAATGCTTATATTCTAAATCAAAATTATGCCTAGTGTCAATTTTATTTTTCTAAAATCAGGAATTTCCAATCTAGCTTATTTTTTTCATCATAACCGGTTTCTTGAGAGATGATTTTTTTAAACATTGACCAATCTGGGAAAAAGACATCAGCTTCAAAATTACCGTCTACTAAGGTTAAGTAAAGTCGATCAGCCACTGGGAGAGTTTGTTTATAAATTTCGGCGCCACCGATGATGAAAATTTCTTTTCCAATTAAAGAAGCCTTTCCGATTGCCTCTGAAATTGTTTCGGCGGTTATAATTCCCCCAAAATGAAAGTCAGAGTTACGACTGATGATGATATTAGTTCTATTGGGTAAGGGTTGTCCGATTGATTCAAAAGTCTTTCGGCCCATGATAATAACATTGCCGGTAGTTAAGTCTTTAAATCTCTTGAGGTCGCCAGAAATTTTAAAAAGTAACTTATTTTGATAACCCAGACCATTATCTTTTTTTTGAACCGCGGCAATTAAATTAATCATTTTGT
The DNA here is from genome assembly GCA_016195045.1 of Candidatus Azambacteria bacterium. Lineage (GTDB taxonomy): Bacteria > Patescibacteriota > Minisyncoccia > GWC2-36-17 > JACQAJ01 > JACQAJ01. The sequence continues at coordinate 4,160 of JACQAJ010000008.1, forward strand.
TTGACACTATTGATATTCCTAAAGTACAATGTAACCATTATGAATAAATATGAAATAGAAATCAAGGTACTTTTGGGGGATCGGACTCAGGCCGATATTTTAAAGCAAAAACTTTTTGATTATTATCCGGGCATTTCTTTGTCTAAAAAAAGTCAACAATTAAATCATTATTTTTCGGGTTCCGATGACATGATTAGAAATCTCCAAAAAGTAATGACTCCCTATATCTCTCAAGACCTTCATCAGGGTTTAATAAATATTTTGCAGAATGGAAAAAATTTTTCGGTTCGAACTCGCCAGACCAATGATAAGATAATTTTCGTTATTAAAGCCTCGATTGATGATACCACTAGCTTCAATGGGATTTCTCGATCAGAATTCGAGTCACCGATTAATCTCTCTCTAGCTGAACTTGATCAAATTTTAATTGAGGCCGGTTTATCATATCAAGCTAAATGGTCTCGCGATCGTGAGGAATATTCTCTCGATGATATGAATGTTTGTATTGATAAAAATGCTGGCTACGGTTATTTAGCAGAATTTGAGAAAGTGATTTCTAATCAAGATCAGTCAGAAGAAACGGCTCAGGACTTGCGACTCATTATTAAGAATTTGGGATTAGTCGAACTTTCTCAAGATCGTCTGGAAAGAATGTTTGCTTATTACAATCATAATTGGCCAGATTACTATGGAACTGATAAGATTTTCAATATAGAATAGAACTAAACTAAAAACTAAAAAATAAAAATGAAAAATTTTAATTATTAGTTTTTCACTTTTAGTTTTTAACTTATTTCATTATGTTTCTCTCTGACACTGATATTAAAAAAGGACTAAAAGATGGATCGATTGTGATCAAACCCTTCAATGAAAAAAAATTAGGTTTGGTTAGTTATGATGTGACCTTAGGCAATGAGTTTGAGATCACTGAACGTTTTTGTACAGTGGCGGTTGATCCGGTTAATAAGATCTATCCTAAGACTAAAAAAGTTAAGGTAGTTGATGGGGGAGTTTTTGTTCTTCATCCTGGTGAAACAGTTTTGGGAAAACAAAAAGAATTTATTGGGGTGGATAATAATCATCTAATTTTGCTTTCCGGTAAAAGCTCTTTGGCGCGGGCTGGTTTAGTGGTCCATAATACGGCTATGCTTTTTAATCCGGGACATTATTTTTATCCAACTTTTGAGTTACTGAATACAAGTAGTGTGCCGATTATTCTTCGTCCGGGAATGGCCATCGCTCAACTAATTTTCGCTCGCTTAACCAGTGAAGCTAAACAAAGATATCTTGGCAAGGGTGGAGTCGGCCGATATGATGGCAAAAACTCAACCCATTTTAAAGAAGCCAAGAGATAAAAAAAACTAAAAACTAAAAACTAAAAACTTTAATTTTCGGTTTTTTTATTTTATATCCATGAAACACCCCGAGTATCAATATCTAGATCTTTTAGAGGACATCATGAAGAATGGTTACGAAAAGAAAGAGTTTAATAGTGGTATTGCTATTAAAAGTGTTTTTGGGCGACAAATCCGTTTTGATCTTTCTCAAGGTTTTCCCTTGTTGACCACTAAAAAAGTTTTTCTTAAAGGGATTATTTATGAACTTCTCTGGTTTTTGAGGGGGGATTCTAATATTAAGTATTTAGTCGATAATAATATTCATATTTGGGACGAATGGGCTTATAAAAATTATAAGAAATCGATGGAAAAAGGTGAGGCCGTCGAAATGGATCAAGAAAGTTTTATTAAGAAAATCGCCGAGGATTCTAATTTTGCCAATCAGTGGGG
>JACQAJ010000009.1 GCA_016195045.1 Candidatus Azambacteria bacterium
ATAAGTTGGCTCTTTCCGATCAAAAGCGGCCATTAAATAATCTGGTTTCAAATCATTTAAAATCTTGATCAAAAGACTGGAAAAACCATAGACCGCATTAATCGGCTGACCATCTTTAGTACTTAATGGCGGCAAAGCATGATAAACCCGATGAATTAAAGCATGCGCATCAATTAAAATTAATTTTTTCATAATACTGAAATTTATTAGCTAATTTTTATTTCCCTTTTGTCTTTTCCCAAATATTTGAATTGAATTTTCATATATTTCTTGGGCAGAGATTTTTTAACCTTGTCAGCCCATTCCATCACCACAATATTATTATTCTTTAAAATTTCTTTGAAATTGATGGTCTCTAATTCTTGCTCATTTTTCAATCGATAACCATCGAGATGATAAAACATTCTGTTTTGTTTTGTTTCTACTTTCATTTCATTGTTTTCTTGTTTTCTTGTTTCTTTGTTTCCTTGCTTTTCTGTTCCCTGGCTTCTTTGTTTCTTGGCCTTCTCTGGAATCTCGAAACCCTTCATCAAAACAAAAGTTGGACTTAAAATTTTCTCTTTCATTCCCAACCCCTTGGCTAAGCCTTGAACAAAAGTAGTCTTACCAGCCCCTAATTCCCCTTCTAAGGCTAAAAAAATTAACTGATCATTTTTTATTTCCATTAATAACTGACCCAAACAGCGCGCCAGTTCGTGAGTTTCTTTACTATTATTAGTGATTATTTTCATAAATCTAGTGAGTAGAATCTAAAATTTAGAATCTAGAATCTAGAATTTCTATTCCGACTTCTAGCTTCTAGCTTATCACAATAAATCAAAAAATATTAGACCCTATTTTATTTTGCTTCGCCACTACAGACAAAAAAAGAGCACCCTTATTTAATCTTGGGTTGCTCGTTTTTATCGCCCTAACTTTCAATGGCTATCTTGAATTATGACCTCTTCCCTTATTCTTTCCCTTACTATTTTCAGATTTTCCCTCATCCTTATTATTATCTTTTCCCTTGAAAATTCGGATACTCGTATCCTTCACAGAAAGTGCCTTAATAGTCGGAGTAGTGGCATCGAAATCAATATTACCTTTTACTCGGACATAATCACCTACTTTATACAAAGACAGGTCTTTGATTCTACCATCAAAATCCGCACCACCGGTATTAACAGTAAAAACAATACCAAAAACTTTTACGGTCATTATATTTCCAGAAATTAACTGGAGAAAACCCCTCATATTTACTTTACCATTTGGATTGATTTCGAGTTTCATTCTAAGATTTTCTGGAGTAGATGGTTCAGGTGTAGCGGCATAAGAAACCCCAGGAAATACTATTAAACTAAGCAAACTAAAAATTGTTATAACTATCAAAATTTTGTTTTTCATATATTTTTTTAAAAAGAAAAACTTTTTTGTAAATCCTCTTGGTTTAATAGAATCCAGAGTTAATCCGGATTCTATTAAACCTAGTTCGTATCAGAATTCTAGAGAACAATATCGATCTTTTCGTTTTCTCCGGTCACTCCTGTACCACAGGCTTTACGGTCAAGACTAAATTGTTTCCAAGTACTCACTCTTGTCTCGTTTAAGGTTTTTCGACCAGCGACATGAGATTTCTTGAATTTTTTCCAAGCAGCCGTAATAGCCGTTTTTCTTTGAGCCCGATCAGTGATCGTCCAGCCAGCTGATAATTCAGTCTTTCTCATCTCCAAAGCAGATTTTATGGTCGTAGCAAAGGTATCAAAAGCTCCTCCAATCGTAGTTTCTCTTTTCTCAACCGCAGTTTTAACACAGGCAATATTTTCTACTTTTTTCTTGGCCGCCTCTTCTTTTTTTATTACTCTTGCTTCTTTCTTTGCCTCTTTCTTGGCTACCTTCTCCTCTTTAGTGACTGTTTTTTCAATGACTGGTTTATTTTCTGTTCCTGTTACTGGCGCCGTTGAGGTCGTTTCTGCCATCGCAGAAAAAGCCAAAGCCGTCAATAAGGTGGTTGCCGCTAAAATACTAATTCTTTGTTTTGTTATTGTCATAATTTTATTGTTAGTAAGTTATTATATTTCTTAATCATTCGACCTTTTACCCTCTCTAACATACCAGACGGATAAGCCTTTCAAAATATTACAAATAATAATTCCAAGGACCTACACATTGCTTTCCATTATATTGCTAGAATTTTTCTCATCCTCAAAATCATCATTATCTATTAAATCTGAGGTCTCTTGGCTTATTTCCATGACTGGCACAGCCAGTTGGAGTAAGGCCTTCGTCGAGTCTTGATAAAAAGTCGAAAGTTGAGGGACTGTCTCTTCAATCCGTCTATCGATAAGTTTAAACGCAAAGGTGGCCTGAGCTGGTTTATTTAATTTTGTCAGTCGAGTTAAAGGTTCAGTAATTTTTGTTTTAACTGAGTAAAAAAAA
>JACQAJ010000042.1 GCA_016195045.1 Candidatus Azambacteria bacterium
CGAGATTTTCTAAAACCGTTTTCAATTCCTGATGCTTACTTTCATCGATTTCCTTAAACCGAATAATTAAATTGTTACCGGCTGTTTCTTGAAGGGAATTTTCTAAAAGCCCAATTTTCCTTAATTCACTGGAAATTCGATCTTTTCTTGGTAAGGTCTTGGAATAATTAATTTCTAAAATACTCCCCCCTTTAAAATCTAATCCTAGATTTAAACCAAAAATAAATAAACTGGCCACACTCACTACTAAAATAGTGCCAGAGAATAGGTAATAAAATTTTCGATACTTAGTGATGTTAATCATAAAATTAGCTTCTTAGCTTGTAGCTTTTTAGCTTATTAGGTTATTGTGTTGTAATATTGAACCTACGACCTAATAAGCTACAAGCTAATAAGCTAGTTATCGGTACCAAAGCCATTGCCATTTTTCAACCCTAGTTCCAACAAATAAACCTAGTAATAATCTGGTCACATAAATCGCCGTAAACATAGAAACTAAAACACCGATTATCAAGATCAGGGCAAACCCTTTCACTCCAGAAGTAGTGAAAAAATATAAAACCAAGGAAGTTAAGATGGTCATAAGATTGGAATCCCTAATTGATGGCCAAGCTCTCACGCCCCCTTCTCTAATAGACGTCTCAAAAGATCGGCCTAATCTGAATTCTTCTTTCATTCGAGCAAAAATTAAAATATTAGCATCAACCGCCATCCCCACTGATAAGATAAAACCCGCGATACCGGCTAAAGTTAAGGTTACTGGCATCAATTTGAAAATCGTTAGAACAAAAACAGTATAAATTAAAAGAGCTAGAATTGCCAAAACACCAGGAAGACGATACCATAAAATCATAAAAATAAAAATAAAGACGAAGGCATAAAGAGCACTCTTCAAACCGGATTTCAAAGATTCTTCACCCAAGGAAGCGCCAATAGTCTTCTGCGATACCAATTTAATGGGAACTGGTAAGGCCCCAGCGTTTAATTTTCTGACTAATTCTTTAGCTTCTTCGATTTTAAAATTACCAGTTATAGAGGCTTGACCACCGGAAATTTTACCCTGAACGGTTGGGGTACTAATCGGAAAACCATCGAGAAATATCGATAAGGGTTTACCGATATTCTTCTCAGTTAAATTTTCAAAAAGTTTGCCCCCCTCATCATTAAATAATAATTCAATCAAGGGTCGATTATTGGAATCAAACTTGACGGTCGATTTCTTTAAATACCGGCCATCGAGCCCGGTGACCTCAAAATCCATAATTGTTTTTGGTTCAGTCACTCCAGCCTTGACTTCTCTAAAATCTAAGTAAGGAGTTTCCCCGATCATTCTAATAGCCTGGTTGATATCCTTAATCCCGGCCAACTCCACAATCAATCGATACACATCACCGCTTTTAGTTGTTTGAACGACCGGTTCGGTGACTCCAAATAAATTAACTCGACGCTCAATCACATCTTTAACACCAACCATCGCTTCATCTTTTTCATTATTAGACTTTAATTGTGATAAATCAGCCTGATAAAGTAAATGAGTCCCGCCCAACAGATCTAAGCCAAGCCGAAAATTGACTTCCTTAAAATGAGGAATAGCAATCTTTTTCAAATAAGAAAACTGGGAATTTTGTAACTTAGTATTCAAATAATCCGCCCCAGCGTTATAATATTTAGGATAAACAAAAATAGCCGCTATTAAGGCGACAAAGATGACAAAATAAATAATAAACTTTTGTTTTTTCATACCCTAAAAGCAAATCATCTTAAACCTATTAAAACGACCTGTATAAAATTAATTTTTATCTTACTCTTATTATCTAAAAAAGCTAGAGTAGGTATGGTAACTATCCACACTGGTAGGTATTGGTTCTTATTTTTTTCAGTAGCCGTTCAGCCAACTGGCGGACGAGAATGACAGGTGTGTATAATTACTAGACATTTAATTCCCTACTAACCAACCGAAACGACCGTCTCAATTGGTTAGTAAAGAGTTAATCACTAAACAATCTTTTTATGGTTCCTTGATCCCCTACTCCAAAAATATGAACGTAATCAAGCATTTTTTTCTCTCTAAGATCGTGAATGAATTGTTCTGGTATAATATTTTTCCCAATCCAAACGCTATTCTGTAATAAAGAAAAATCAAGACTAGTTAAAGCAAATCGGATCCAGCTTCGTTTCTGTCTTGCCTGCTCTGGGATATCGAAAATGACAATACAAAACTTGTTAGACTCTTTTTTATAACCTGAATAATCAATCAAACGATTGTCAGCCACTTTACAAGATTGATATATCTTTAATTTATCTAAACCCTTATTAGTAAGAGACCATTTAGAATACCTATTATCTGTTTCTTTGGTAATTAAACCTCCGTTTTTAAGTTTACTCAAAAGAGCGTAAAATCGTTGACGCTCTTTATAGGCTTCCGCCCAATTGGTTTTAACATACTGAACACCTCTTCCACTAATTACGTTTCTCATTTTTTTATAAGAAGTATTGTAATCACAAAGAAAAGTATCCAAAATACTAGTAGTAATTTCGGCTCCACCCTGAAGAAAATTTAAAATTTTTTCTATTCTTTCTCCTTTCATATTTTATTTTTTATAATAATGGTAAATCAAATATAATCATACCATATTCACTCCTACTAACCAATCAGGACGACCGTTTTGATTGGTTAGTAGTAAGCTAAACCAAAGAACTCGCACGAGACATTAAACCCAACGCTCGTAGTGAGTCGTTAGACCGCACAGCAAGTCACGAAACATTCTCTAACGAGGTTTCAATTATCAAGATAAAATTGTTTTCCGTCACTAACCAAGTTAATATCACCTAAAATATCAGTTCTTAAAATTTTGATTCCTAAATCAGCCAAATTATCTAAGACTATTTGATGGGGGTGACCAAATTTATTATTTCGACCATCAGAGATAATGGCTAACCAGGGATTCACTATTTTTAAAAACCCGAGATGCGACGATGTTTTCGAACCATGATGAGCCACCTTCAGAACATCACTTTTTAAATTCAAACCAGAATGCATTAAAGCCAGCTCTTC
>JACQAJ010000054.1 GCA_016195045.1 Candidatus Azambacteria bacterium
ATTGTCCTATCCTCGATTGAGTCATAGTTTAAATATAAACTATGGCCATATCTTTCCATAATCTTTTTCGCCAGCCAAGTCTTACCAACCTGTCGTGGACCAACAATAAAAACCATCTTTTTAAGAAGGTCATTATGTATTCTTTCCTCCTGAACTCTATGTAACCACATATGACTATTATATACGATGATATACTTTAGTCAAGTCTTTTCGATATCTAAGTATATTTTGGACGTTTATTCACCTTTTTCATGAGTGTAAGATAAATTTTCCGGAAAAGTTCTGTGCCTTTTTTGACGGTAGTGTTTATAAGTTAAAGATCCCCTACATTCTAAAATTACCCAGATGTTGGCATCGGGGTAGTCCATTCAATGACTTGAACAGACTAATATTTCCTACAATCTAAAATCTACTCCGCCAACTGGCGAATCGAAATGACACTGTGACCCGCGATAATTAATTGTAAAATCTTAAATCTTCAATCTTAAATCTTAAATCAAACTAGCCACTTCCCGGTGTCCCAAGTACCATTGGTAACCGGTCATTTCTTTTCCTCCTTCGGGTAAAACTCTTTCTAGAATTAAAGAATTTTGGCCACAACCAATGATTAGGCTTTTTTCTATTATAGAAAGTTTACCTGGCTCGTCTTGGTGGGTAATTACTTTGGCTTCTTTAATTTTCAGCCGTTTTTCTACCATACAGGTTGAACCTGTATGGTATTTTGAGAAACTGGTTGGCCAGGCTAAGTAGGCTTTTATTTGTTGATTGATTATTTGAGCGTCGTCGGACCAATTTATTTGACCATCTTCTTTTTTGATAATTTTAGAGAAAGTCGCTTGACGGTGATCTTGTTCGTAGGTTTTTAAATTAGAGTTCTGAATATCTTGGATGGTTTTAATTAGTAATGGCACACTTAATTCAGCCAATTTTATCTCGAGTGAGGTAGTATTATCGTTTTCTTCAATCGGGATTTCTTTTTGGTAAATTATTGGTCCGTGATCAATTTCCGGATCAATCATCATAATACTAGTGCCAGTTTTCTGATCATTATTTAAGATGGCTGTTTCAATGGGTGATGGGCCACGATATTGGGGTAGGAGTGAAGGATGAACATTGATGGCACCCAGAGTAGCTAAATTGAGAATTTCTTGAGGTATGATTTTCCCGTAATCAGTGGCGATCAGGAGGAAAGCGCCGAAATCTTGGACTGTCTTCGTAAAAGATAAATCCTTGAGGTTCACTGGTTGGAGGATGGGGAGATTATTTTGATGGGCCAGAGTTTTTACTAAAGATTCTTTTAGATTGAGATGGCGATCAGCTGGCTGGTCAATTTTTGTGACCACGGCGACAATTTCTACTAATTTTTTGTCCGCCAGCTGGCGGATTAATTTTTCTAATATTATTTCGGCAAATCGGCCAGTTCCAAAGAAGAGGATTTTCATAATCATAAAATCAAAAATTAAATATCAAAAATCAAAATGACAATGTAAAATGTTAAATTTTTTTAATTAATTTTTAAATTTTGATTTGTCATTTTGCACTTTGATTTTTGCATTTTAATTTAGTAAATAATATATCCTATATCTTTAAATTAAGATTTTAGGTTTCGCTGTTTTTCTTTTTCTACTTTAAATATTCCAGTGGCTTTATCAATAAATAAAATTCCGCCCAAGTGATCAACTTCGTGTTGAATTATTTGGGCCAGGAGTCCAGAGGTTTTGATGGTAAATTCTTGGCCAAATTCATTCAAGGCTTTAGCCTCAACTATTTTATGTCTTTTAATAAAGCCGTAAATTCCCGGGACACTCAAACAGCCTTCTTCGAGTTTTTCTTTTCTAAAAGATCTTCTAGTAATTTCCGGGTTGATAAAAACATCCGATATTTGTAATTGCTTGGCTAATTTTTGGTCGATAATAAAAATTTTCTGGCTAATTCCAATTTGAGGCGCCGCTAAACCAACTCCATTAGGAGTTTTTTTCAGGGTATCTCTCATGTTCTTGATAATGGCTTTTATGGATAGGGAAGTAGGCTCAGAAATTTTTTCAGCCTTAACTCTCAAAACCTCATTATTTAAGGTGATTATTTCTTTTTTCATCTTATTTTAATATTATCTAGGTATCTCTTATCTGTAAAGAGATAACACGGTATTTCTCTACAAGATTGAGTGAATGTATAGGAATAAATATTTTTTCTCAGTTATCTTTGCCCACTCTGCTGAAGTTTTAGCGAGGTAAGCAAAAGCGGGAATCTCAATTGGGTTCTAATTCTACATTTGTTTATCTGTTATATCTATTGCATCTATTTAGGTGTCTACTACACCATTGGAAGGTACCAATTTTTAGACACTTTAGGTCTTGGTGATATTTTGAAAAGTTACATGATTTTTTGTTGACATGTCAAACCAAAGTAGAAATGTCATGCTTGACAATAGCAGGAATACTATACTTGATTAATTAATTTGGATTTTTAAGAATTTTTTAAACTTTTAATAATTTCCTTTCTAATAATAGACTTCCCCAAGGATGATCAATCG
>JACQAJ010000039.1 GCA_016195045.1 Candidatus Azambacteria bacterium
AAATTAGAAATTGAAAATTAGAAATTCTGCTTGAGAAAGGATGTCCCCATTCTTTCGAATGAGATCGTCTCTGTTCGCACCACTCATCTCACGATGGCCGGGTGTTACCCGGACCTGTTTATCACTTCCAAAAATTTGAAGGTGAGAGTGTTCGGACTTTCCTCCCCTTTTTTAAGAAGGAGTAATTATCTAGCTTACTTTAAACAAATTAATTCTAATTCAATAAATAGATGGTTGTCAAATTTTTTGTCAAATTTCTCTTTGTCGCCTAAGTTGACGATCGTCTAGATAGACGACAAAATTGGAACAGAATTAATTAACCGTGAATTATGTTCAGTGGTTTAAGTTAAGAACTAGCGCTTAGGGGCCGAACTAGCCCTAAAATCAACAATCTTTAAAGATAATTTTTCTTGACCGTTATATTTATCAAGATGTAACTCAATGATCACGTCAACGATATCATTGATTTTCAATTGTTTATAGTTATCACTGATATTAAAAGCTAGAGCTTCAAAAATTTTTTGACTATCGTTCTTGCTTTGTAAAAAAAATTTTATATGTTTTCCACTACTACCGAGAAATTTTAAATCGATAATTTCAACATTTTTAATTAAAAAACGGGGATAGACGTTTTCTACCCCAAAAGGTTCAAATTTTTTCATCTCAGCAAACATCGCCAGATTAATTTCATTAAAAGCAATTTCTAAATCAACTTCGAGAATATTTTTTATTTCAACATTTTTTAACCTGTCTTCAAGAACTCGCTGAAGCTCAATTCGAAATTTTTCGATCTGATCATTTTTAATTGTAAAACCACCCGCCGCCTGATGACCACCATAAACCACTAAAAAATCCTTTAGCTCATTAAAAACCTCGACGGTATTAAAATAATTAGCTGACCGAACAGAACAAATACTAACATCATCACGCCTAGCACAAACAAAAACTGGTTTTTTGTATAACTCAACTAATCGACTAGCCAGAGAACTTAAAATTCCGGGATAATGTCCTTCAGCCAATTGTTCAAAAATAAAAAGAGTATTGGGATCAATTTTGATATTAAGATCTTCGACTAATTTATTTCCAATCACTTGTCTTTTCTTGTTAGTACTTTCAACTGTTTTAGCTAAGTCCTGTGCTTCTTCCTCAAGCGAAGCCACTAATAATTGAAAGGAAGTTCGAGCATGGGCCAAACGACCCATGGCATTAATTCTAGGAATGACTGAAAAAGATAAATCTTGAGTCGTTAAATTCGTCACTATATCCTCTCGACCAAACAAGGGCATTAATCCAGCTCGCAAGAGTAACGTCTTGAGACCAATCTTATTAGTTTTTGATAAGACATAAAGACCGTATTTAACTAAGGTACGATTTTCCCCTTTCAAGGGCATATAATCAGCCACTGTGGCAATCGCCACTAAATCGAGAAACCATTTTTCATAACCATTCGATAAGCCAGCACTCTCTAAAATTTCTTGGGGAAAAGATTTAATCAAAGCACTAACTAATTTAAAAACAACGCCCGCTCCCGCTAAGTGCCTAAACGGATAACTCCCTTTTTTAGCTTTGGGATTTAAAACCGCCAGAGCTGGCGGATCAATTTCTGGATCTAAATGATGATCGCAAATAATAACTTCCATTCCTAAATCATTAGCCAATTTTATTTCTTCACTATTGGATAAACCACAATCAATGGTAATAATCACCTTGGCTCCCCAATCAGCTAACTCTTTTAATCCACCTTGATTAAGACCATGACCTTCTTTGTTACGATCTGGGATATAAACTTTTATATTCTCTTTTGGAATTAATTTTTTTAAGGCCAAATACATAATACTGACCCCGGTCACTCCATCGGCATCATAATCACCCCAAAGCCCAATTTTTTCCTTTTTTAAAATAGCTTGTTTTAATCTCGAAACAGCTATTTCCATCTGATCAAACAAAAAGGGATCAATAAAATCTCTTTCATAATCAGCACTAAAAAACTCTTCTATTTCTTTACAATCTTTAAGTTCTCGATTGTAGAGAAGTTGAAGAGTAAATTTTGAATATTGAGGAAAAGACGTAAAAAAAACTTCCGGCGCCTTTTCATAAATTTGCCAAGTCTTGGTCATAATTCGATATTTAAAATTCAGAACTTACTTTAAGCTAGTTTCCAACGCTTCAATCCCGGGTAATTTATTGCCTGATAAAAATTCCAGAGTTGCTCCACCTCCAGATATATAGCTGATTTTATCAGAAAGACTAAACTGATGTAAAGAAACTGCCGTCTCACCACCAGCTATGATACTATAGGCCGAAGATTCGACGATCGCTTTGGCCACACCAAGACTGCCATTAGTAAACCGTGAATCCTCTAAAAACCCCATTGGGCCATTCCAAATAATTTGATGTGATTCATTAATAATTTTTGAAAACAACTCGATGCTCTTAGTCCCAATATCATAAATAATCTCTCCATCCTTAATCTCCTCAACTAACTTCTCTGTCACTTTCAAGAGATTATTCTCTTTGATAACTAAGACATCAATGGGTAAATGAATCTTTTTATTATACAGCAAAGATTCTTCTATTGGATCAATAAAATTCTTATCGAGAAATGAATCGCCTATATTTAATCTCCTGGCCTTAAAAAAAGTATTAGCCAACACTCCGCTTAAGATAATATGATCAGCAATATTTAAAAAATATTTTATAAAATGAAATTTAGACGAGATTTTTTTTCCTCCTAAAATTACTGTTAATGGTTTTCTATCTAAAAACAGCGATTCACTGAGAATTCTCATCTCCCGATCAAAAAGTAAACCAATATAACTTGGTAGGAATTTTGTAATTGCAACTATTGAAGCATGTAATCGATGGGAGACACCAAAAGCTTCATTAACGTAAAAATCGCCGAGGCTAGCTAATTGCTTGGCAAAATTTTCATCATTCAATTTTTCTTCCTTATGAAATCTTAAATTTTCCAAAAAAGCAATTTCCCCATCTTGAAGCTGATCAATCTTTTCTAAAATATCTGGATCAAGCACATCACCTAAAAACTTAAACTGATAGTGCTTGAAATGATCATCAAAATAATAGCCCAATCTTTTTAAGGAAAAACTTTCGTCGACACCATTAGGTTCACCCAAGTGACTGATCAAAACTAACTTACCGCCATTATCTAAAATATAATCAAAGGTGGTTTCCAGAGAATCAATTCGAAAAGTGTTTAAAATTTTACCCCTATTATCAAATTCCACATTAAAATCAACTCGCATCAAAATCCGTTTCCCCAAAAAATTAACCTCTTTAACACTTTTAATCATAGTATTTGTAGTATAATATAATTAACATAAAGTATAACATGAAACTTCAAATTATCATCTTAGGCGGCGGTTTTGGAGGCTTAAGCGCTTTTCTTTACCTCCAAAAACACAATAAGGGCGATTTTACTATCACAATAGTCGATAAAAACGACTATCATTTCTATCACCCAAATATTTATGAAGTAGCCACGGCTTTTTTAGACGACAAAAAGATCAATAACCATAAATCACTAATTCAATCTGTCTGTCTCCCGATTAAAGAAATTATTGAAACCGATGATCGAAGTAAATTAATCACCGACGAGATAACCAACATCTCTTTTAATCCTAAACAAATAAGTCTTAAATCAGGCAGTGTTATCCAATATGACTACTTAATTTTAGCTCTCGGTTCCGAAACAAATTATTTTGATATTAAAAATGCCGAAAAATATTCTCTGAGTCTCAAAAACATTGATGATACCCTTAAAATTAAAAAAACTGTGGAGGAGGTCTTAGAGAAAAATAAAGACAAAACTAAAGAAATAAAAATTATTATTGCTGGGGGTGGTTTTACTGGACTGGAATTAGCCAGTGAATTAATTTTCTTCACCAAAAAAATATTAGAGACCGACTCAAGGACCAAAAGTTTCTTAACCGATCCTCGATCAAACCAAAAGGTAAAAATTTCTATTATTGAAGCCTGTTCAGTCATTCTTCCTTCTGCTAATGAAAAAGTTAGGAAATTAGCTATGGATCGATTAGAAAAACTTGGCCTGGAAATCAAATTTAATTCCCCAATTAAAAAAGTTAATAAAAATTCGATTATCCTTGATAATCCCTTAAAAGAAAAAATTGATTTCGATATCTTGATTTGGACGACCGGTATTACTCCCCCTTCAATTATAAAAAATATTGATGGCCTGAAATTAAAAAATAGTTGTATTTTTGTTGATCAGTATCTGAATGTGGGGAACTTAAAGAACATTTTCGCCATCGGCGACAATAGTTTTTGCGAAAATAATACTGGCAATAAAATACCGGCCACCGCCTATCACGCCATTGATCAAGGAAAAATCGCCGCCCAAAATATCATTAAAAGTATGGAAAATAAACCATTGATCAATTACCGACCTAGACCAGACTTTTTAGCTATTCCCTTGGGCGCCAAATATGCTATCGTTGATCTAAAATTTACTATTATTAGTGGTCTTCTTGGTTGGCTAATCCGTCAATTAATATCATTAAAATATTTCTTGACTATTTTCCCATTCTTTAAAGCCATGAAACTCTGGTTTTCTTCGATAAAAATATTTATTAAAAATGACTAAAAAACTAATTATCACTAATTGGAAAGATTATGTTCAATCTCCTAAGCAGGCTGAGGAACTTTTTAGGTTAGTTCAAAACTATTCAGGTACCATAAACCCTACACCCTACACTCTCATTACCTGTCCATCTCTTCAATACCTACCAGCTACCGGCTACCAGCCACCAGCTAACTTGGGTGCTCAAAATATTTCTCTAGATAACTCATCAGGGCTGTCACCTAAAAACCTTAAAAAATTAAAAGTTAAATATGTCATCATCGGTCATTCTAGTAAAAGGGCTCAAGGCGAAACTGATAACATCATCAATAAAAAAATCAAACTCGCTATAAAAGAAAAATTAAAAATAATTCTCTGTGTCGGCGAACCACTAGATATTCGTCGCCAAGGATTAAAAGCCGTCAAAAAATTCATCGCTGGTCAACTTAAAAAAGATTTAAAAAAAATCTTAAATCTAAAATCTAAAATCTTAAATCTCATCATCGCCTACGAACCAATTTGGGCTATTACGAGCCAGACCGCCACCGAGACCGCTGACGACCCCCAAAAAAGCATCGAAATTATTAAATTTATCAAAGAGTACCTACAAACTACAAACTACAAACTACAAACTAAGATAATCTACGGTGGTTCCATCAACTCCAAAAATATTTCTGCCTTTTTATCATACCCAGAAATAAATGGCGTTCTCATTGGCCACGCCTCAACCCAAAAAACCGAATTCTTAAAAATTTTAAAGAATATTTAAAATCCCAGAACTCAAAATAATATTAGACTGTTTCCTTAAGAGACCTGTTCCCTAATAATTTTCCAGAAATTCTCTGGCTTGTTTGAAGGCTTGACCTCGATGAGAAATATTATTTTCTTCTTCGATCGTCATCTCAGCCCAAACCTTATCCATTCCCTCGGGTGCAAAAATTGCACTATAGGGCATTTTCGGTTGAGGAGGAAGTTTAGGTGATTTAAGAATTCGTCCAACAACTTTTCCATTGAAAAAATATTCTTTGCCCTCGGGAGATATTAACGCCACGACGGTCTCAAAAAAAGCTGATCGATCAGTTTTGTCTTCAAGTGACTTGAGCGTATGTAAGGTTATTTCTTCGGTGGTGGCCGTTTCTCCAGCCCAACGAGCTGCCCTAATACCTGGAGCTCCGTTAAGAACAGTAATAAATATTCCAGTATCATCGGCCATTGACCATTGTCCTGGCCGCCGGGCAAAAAGTGCCTTCTTGAGAGAATTTTCTTTAAGAGTAAAACTATCTTCAATGGCTTCACCCTGAATCCCCACTTCATCAAGAGTTAAGATATTAAACGATGAGCCAATAAAGACCGCCTTAATCTGCTCCGCCTTACTTGGATTTCTCGTTGAAAGAATAATATCGATATTTTTTATCATATAAAATAAAATAACTTATATCTATTAGTCAGGCTGCTGAGAATTGAACTCAGTCTTTACGAACCCGAATCGTACGTACTACCGACATACTCCAGCCTGTTAGAACTAGCTTGTTAGGTTGTAGGTTATTAGTTATTAGATTAGAAATTTTCCTAAATACCACTCATAACCTACAAACTACAAACTACAAACTACTTAATATGATATTTTCCTTTAATTTTAGCTTCTCGTTGAACTTCTAATAACTCGACTCGATTTTCCGTTTTTTCTCGCATTTTTCTTAATTGATCGTCAGATAATTGACCTAATTCGATAATCTTCTGGTTAAGATAATCCTCA
>JACQAJ010000040.1 GCA_016195045.1 Candidatus Azambacteria bacterium
GATTATTCCGAGTAATTCAAAAAAGAATTTAAGTATTCGGGCTGTTTTAGGCGATAATTCCAAAAATATTAAATTAATAATTAAAGAAAATACCGATATTGTTGCTACTGATGCTAGTTATAATGTTAATATTAGTTCTGACAACGGAATTATCGGAACTTTTTCTTCAGTCAAATAATAAGAACAAATAATGGTCCCTATTTAATATTACGAGGTCCGTCCTCGTAATATTTGCCATTGTGGGATAATATAGTAGTATAATCATAATATGTTAATTTTTATTACTATTGCGACTTTTCTTTCAACTCTACTAGGTGGTTTAATTGCCTTGCGTTTTAAGGATAAACTTCACCTGGTTCTTGGTTTTAGCGCCGGAGCAATTATTGCGGTGGCCTTTTTTGAGATGTTGCCAGAAGCGATTGAGCTTGGTGGTTCGGTTTATAATGCCAGTCTTATTACTTCTATGATGGGGCTGGGATTTTTAATTTATCTTGTCTTGGATCGTATGATTATTCTTCATTCACACGCTGAAGAGAATGGTGGTCATTCGATACAAAAAGGGTTTTTAGGAGCCGGAAGTCTTTCTTTTCATAGTTTTTTAGATGGGGTGGCGATTGGTCTGGCTTTTCAAGTTTCCACCGCAGTTGGTCTTGTTATTGCGACAGCGGTTCTGGTTCATGATTTTTCTGATGGTATCAATACGGCTAATTTAGTTCTCAAAAATGGAGGTAGTGTTAAAATGGCTACTCGTTGGGTGGCCACTGATGCCCTGGCTCCGGTCTTAGGTGTCTTATCAACCTCATTTTTTACTTTATCTTCGACGACCTTAGCACTTTTTTTAGCGATTTTTAGTGGTTTTTTCTTCTATATTGGAGCCGTTGATTTATTACCAGAGAGTCATCATCGGCACCCAACCATTTTAACCACAGTCATGACTATTATCGGTATGGCGGTCTTATACGGAGTTATTAAGATAGCTGGTTAAAACTCATGCGGTTTCTTGACAATCGTTATTATTTTTATATAATTAACCATTGTATTTAATCATAAACAATTATTAATATTATGGACGAAGAAAATTTAAAAATTGAAGAACAGGAAAAAACTCAAGAACTAAGTGATATTGCTAAGTGTCAGCAAGAACGGAGCGAATACCTAGATCTAGCTAGAACAATAAAATCAGAATTCGTGAATTACAAGAAGGATGAAGATAAAAGAATAGCAAAATCTAAAAAGTTTATTAAGATTGATCTGATTGTTAAAATTATTTTGGTTCTTGATAGTTTTGAGGCGGCCATTGGCAGTCAACCAGTAGATAATGAATGGGTCAAGGGTATTTTCAAAATCAAAGATCAAATTAAAGCCTTATTGGAAAAAGAAGGAGTCAAAAAGATAGATTTAAAACTAGGAGACAAATTTGATCCTTATCTTCACGAAAGTTTAGGGGAAATGGAAAGTGATTATGAAGAGGGGAGCATTGTTGAGGAATTAAGATCAGGCTATCAATTAGAAGATTTGGTTTTAAAACCAAGTCAGGTTAGAATTAGCAAAAGAAAATAATAATTAACAAGTTTTTATTGGCTGGATTCCCGCTTATGTGGGAATGACAAAATAAACAAGCTAATAAGCTAAAAAAAATATGGCAAAAATTTTAGGGATTGATTTAGGGACAACAAATTCAGCAATGGCGATTATTGAGGGCGGAGAGCCTAAGATCATCGAAAATAAAGAAGGAAATCGAACGACTCCTTCAATTATTGCTATTTCTAAAAGCAATGATCGTTTAGTCGGTCTTCTGGCTAAAAGACAAGCCGTGACCAACCCCAAGAACACTCTTTTTTCGATCAAAAGATTAATTGGCCGACGTTTTAATGATCCAGAAATTGCTAAAGATAAAAAATGGTTGCCTTATGAAATTAAAGAGTCAGCCTCTCAAGGAATTGATGTCAAAATGGGTGATAAATGGTATACACCTCAAGAAATTTCCGCTATGGTACTTCAGAAATTGAAAACTGATACCGAAATATCTTTAGGTTATAAAATTGATGAGGCGATTATCACGGTGCCCGCTTATTTTGATGATAGTCAACGTCAGGCGACTAAAGATGCTGGGGAAATTGCTGGTTTTAAAGTTAAACGGATTATCAATGAACCAACCGCCGCGGCTCTGGCTTACGGTTTTAACAAGAAAAAAGATGAAAAGATTGCTGTTTATGATTTTGGTGGCGGTACTTTTGATGTCTCAATCTTAGAGATTGCTGATGATACAATTGAGGTTAAGGCGACTGATGGGGATACTCATTTAGGGGGCGATGATTTTGATCAGAAAATGATTACTTGGTTAATCACTGAATTTAAAAAGGATCAAGGTATTGATTTAACCAAAGATGTTTTAGCGGTTCAACGATTAAAAGAAGCTGCTGAAAAAGCGAAACATGAGCTTTCTTTTGCTGTGGAGACTGAAATTAATATTCCTTTTATTACTCACGATTCTGCTGGACCTAAACATCTTTCGTTAAAAATGACTCGAGCTCAATTAGAATCCTTAGTTAAGGATCTGGTTGATGGTTCGATGATGATTGTTAAACGAGCTCTTGAGAATGCTAATTTTAAGGTCTCCGATATTAATGAAGTAATTTTGGTGGGTGGTCAAACTAGGATGCCTTATATTCAAGAATCAGTTAAAAAGTTTTTTGGCAAAGAGCCTAATCGTTCAATTAATCCTGATGAAGTGGTGGCTATTGGCGCCGCTATTCAGGGTGGTATTCTTGAAGGGGTGGTTAAAGATGTTTTACTTCTGGATGTTACGCCACTTTCTTTAGGGATCGAAACCTTGGGCGGTGTCTCGACTAAAATTATTGAAAAAAATACCACTATTCCAGTTTCTAAGTCACAAACTTTTTCTACGGCTGTTGATAATCAACCTTCGGTGGAAATTCACGTCCTGCAAGGGGAAAGAGAGATGGCTGTTGATAATAAATCACTCGGTCGTTTTATTTTAGATGGTTTTCCACCTTCGCCTCGAGGGGTTCCTCAAATTGAAGTTACTTTCGATATCGATGTTAATGGTATTATTCATGTTAAGGCGAAAGATAAAGTGACTAATAAGGAACAATCAACTCGGATTGAGGCTGGTTCTGGGTTAACTAAAGAACAAGCGGAAAAAATGAAGCGAGAAGCCGAAGAATTTAGCGCCGAAGACAAAAAGAAAAGAGAATTGGCCGAAGCGAGAAATGCCGCTGATAACCTTATTTATACTGGTGAAAAGACTCTAGTTGAATTTAAGGATAAAATTAAAGAAGAAGATAAGAAGAAAATTGAAGAGATAGTCGCTATTTTGAAGAAAGAAAAAGAAAGTGGGGATGCCGATTCTCTTAAGAAAATAACTGATGAGTCTTCGTTAGCGATGTCAAAAATTGGCGCGGAATTATATAAAGAACAAGCGTCAGCTAAGACCCCAGAGCCAACTCCGACACCAGAGGGTGATCAAACCCAAGATAAGTCTGAAGAATCAGATACTAAACAGGGATCAGAAGGAGGAGATAAAAAATAGCTTCTTAGGCTGTAGCCGCGTTTGTTATTGGGAAGTCCAATTTCCAGTTTTAAATATATGGAGTTAGCGCGAGCAAATAGAACTGAATATATTATCAAAGCTATTTCGATTATTGTCGTTATAGGTGTTTTTGCTTTTGTTGTTTATAAATACTGGCAGTTTCGCACCGCTCTTTTAGAAAAACAAAGAATAGAACTAGCCAGAGAAGAGAAGAAAAAACAAGAAGAGGCAGAACAGAAGGCGTTTCAAGAGAGATTTGATCGATGTAAAACGGTTAAAACAATTTTAGATGTAACTTATAAAAATGGTTTATTTTCTGCCAATCTTGATTGTATAAAGACGGAAAAAGCACTTGAAGAAATATCTAAAAAAATAGGAGTTAAAATTATTTCTCCTGAACTATGGTCTATCAAAAGTCCCGTGAGTTTCAAGGATTTAATCATCAAAGATGGCTTAGATCTGATAGCTAAAAATCTTAGCGATAAAGACGGTGTTGTTAAATTTCGCTATCTCTCAGACAGAAACATCTGGTCTCTTGATAAAGTCTTTCTCGAAGTCAAAGATCCACCCAAGGATGGAGTCACTCATATCGTCGAAACAAAAGATAGTTATGACTTTGTCAAAGCTGATGGGACGAATGTAAGAAGTTATACTGCAAAATCTGGAAGGGAAGAATCTAAAAATGGTAAATTCATTGTGATTGATGAATATTATTCCGGAGAATTAATAATACTAAATAATCAAGGAGAATTTCAATGGAAAACTAAAAGAATCCGTAATTTAAGGAATTATCAATTATCTAACAACGGTCAATACATAGTTGCGGATGATAGAGATGTTATGTGTGGTAGCCAATGTCATACAAATTCATTTATTGTGAATGAACAAGGTTTCACTAAAATAGAAAAGATTGGTGAAGTATCCAAAATTGAATTTTCCAAGAATGGTGATTTCTTTGTCGCCCGTGGCAATGAAGACAGTTCTTCGGCTATCATCAACGAAGATTATTTCATTTCTTTATTCGACGAAAAAGGTAATCAACTCTGGACCAAGAAACGAATCAGTAAACTCGGTAAAGAAATTGACTTCAAATTACTTCCATAGAACTAATTTATTATTATGAAAACAATAAGATTAGTAAAACTTCTACTAATACTATCAGTACTTATTTTCAGTTCTAATATCACCTTGGCCTATCAATGGCCGTTGAAACCGTTTAATCAACAGCCAAGGATTATTGGTACTCTTGGTGAATATCGATCTTCTAATGGAGGACATTTACATGCTGGAGTTGATATGAACCTTGCCACAGGTGGACCAGTTGGAACTGAGGTTTTTGCTGTTGAAGGAGGAATAATAGTTTTTATAGATACTAAAGAGAAATTATTAGACAATGATCCGGAAAAGAATAATAGCTATGTTGAAATAAAAACTTCAGATAATAGAAAATTTAGATATTATCATATAAAGCCAAACTCCGATTTAAAAATAAACGCATTAATCAGCACTAGTCAACTATTAGGCGAAATAAAGACACTATCTAAAATGGGTCCTCATCTCCACCTTCAAGAAGAGAGACTTGGGGCTGATGGCAAGTATTATGTTGTTAACCCCCTGGCCAGTCTCGACTATTTCGACAATGCTCCCACGGAAGTCTTTCCTGATTCCCTAATCATCAAGAATCTCAAGAATGAGAGAGTAATTACTCCGGAGATAAATAGCCAA
>JACQAJ010000002.1 GCA_016195045.1 Candidatus Azambacteria bacterium
ATCTTCTAAAAAATGTGGGTAATTTAATAATCATTAAGTGATAAATCTAATAAATCTATTATGAAAGGACAATTAATTTTCTGGAGCTTATTTACTTTAATCTTTATTCTAAGCGTTTTTTTGTGGTGGAATATTAAGACGATCAATAATTTTTATGATCCTTATTCTTATTTGTCGGTATCAATTATTTTAGTTTTTGATCTCGCTCTTTTTTCGCTTTTTATTTTTCTCTTTAATAGTTCCTCTATTTATTTAACAACGATTATCTTGCCATTTTCTTATTTAGGGGTTTTCGGAATTAATAAATATCTGGTTATTTCTAGCTTTATTTCGGCTCTGGCCATTTTTACGGCGATTAGATTGGTTAATTTTAATAAGGAAAAGCTAATTAAACTCGATTTTTTATCGACTAGCCATAAATCAAATAAACGACTTAATTTTGCTTTTATTATTTTAATTGTCGGTCTTCTTTATAGTTATCTTTTGACTATTAATAGTTTTTCGGTCCCCAGAGTTTTATTCGATCAAGTTTTGGAATATTCTAAACCAATTCTTAGTCAATCGATTGGTTTTTCTGATTTCAATATTTCAATAGACGATTTTATTTTGAGACAAGGATTAAACAAAAGTAAGACGCCAATCAATGCCGAATTAATTAAAAACATAAAACTCAATCAGTCTCAAGAGATAAAAGTTAGTCGGCGTGAATTATCTAAAAGCTTTAATTTAGAGGAATTAAATGGCAATGAGCCAGTTAGCGCTGTTTTATATAATATAATCAATAATTATACCGTCAGAATCAGTAATCAGTATTCCGGTTTTATACCGTTAGGGGTGACGAGTTTGGGATTGATTTTTTCTTGGAGTATTTTTACGGTTCTTTCCTGGATTTCAGGATTATTGGGTCTCGGATTATTCTCTCTTTTAAAAGTTACAAAATTAGTTAGAATAGATAGTGTAGATATTAAGAAAGAAATTATAAATCTTAAATAATTTTCTAAAAACTAAAAAGCTAATCACATGACAAAAGATTATTACAAAATTTTAGGAGTCAATAGAGATGTCTCTCAAGAAGAGATTAAAAAATCTTATCGTAAAATGGCGCACGAATATCATCCTGACAAGAAAGGCGGTGATGAGAAAAAATTCAAAGAACTCAACGAGGCCTACCAGATTTTATCTAATGAAGAAAAACGAGCTCAATATGATCAATATGGTCAAGTTTTTGAGGGTGGATCAGGTGGACGCCGATCGCATGACCAAGGTGGTGGAGCCGGTTTCGATTTTTCAGATATTTTTGGGGGTGGTTTTAGTTCTAGTAATATCTTTGAAGATTTTTTCGGATCTTTTGGTGGTCAAAAAACTAAAACTAGTGGTTTTAATTTTAAGACTTGGTCAACCATGGAGCTTAGTATATCTTTAACTCAGGCTATTTTAGGTGGGCCCATTGAGGTTAGTACTAATGTTGGTAAAATAAAAATGGATATTCCGGCCGGAATTCAATCCGGAGAAGCAGTTCGGTATCAAGGCGGCAATATTAATATTGTTTTTGTAATTAAAATCAAAACTCCGAGAAATATCTCGAAGAAAGCTAAAGAATTATTGGAAGAATTAAAAAAAGAGGGACTATAAATTAGCTTTTAGGAATAATTAAATTAGAAATTGAAATGAATTTAATCAGTTTGCCATTTTTGACTGGAGATTTTGTTTTGTTTTTGATATTTTTTTTAAGCGCTTTCTTTTTTATTTTTATTTTTGGTCGGGTTAGATTGGTATTAATTTTATTCTCAATTTACTTAAGTTTCTTAATTTTAAACATTATTCCATTAAAAGGTTTTATAATTGGTCTTCAGAGTAGTGATATTTCTATCCTGAAGTCAATTCTTTTTGTTGGTTTGACTTTAATTTTCTTTCTAATTTTGACCCGATCATTAGCAGCGCAAAGTCTAAAAATGAGGAATGAGGGAAATAATTTTTGGGGAATCTTGTTATTAAGCTTAACTCAAGTAGGGTTAATTTTAACGGTCATTTTATCCTTTTTCCCTGATAATTCAAGGCTAGTTTTAGGATCAGTCAGTCAAACAGTCTTTTTATCAGATATTTCACTTTTGACCTGGATAATTTTGCCAATTATAGTAATATTCTGGATTGGAAAGAAGTGAAGAAGTTAAAAACTAAGAACTAAAAGTAAATAATTATTAGTTTTTTACTTTTCACTTTTAAAGTATTTAAGCTCCCATAGCTTAGTGGTAAAGCAGTAGCCTTTTAAGCTATTGATCTAGGTCCGATTCCTAGTGGGAGCACTGGAAAAAACTAAAAACTAAAAACTAAAAGCGAAGGACTAATAGTTAAAAATTTTGATATTATGCTTAAAAAATCATTAAAGAGCTTTAAATATGCTTTAATGGGGTTAAAAATTCTTTGGAGAGAAGAAAGGAATTTTAAAATTGAGGTTATTGCTATGGTGATAGTAATATTTTTAGCCTTTTTCTTTCGTGTTTCAAGATTAGAATTGACTCTTTTACTCATTACTATCGCTTTTGTTTTGACTACTGAAGCCTTAAATACCGCCTTCGAAGAGTTATGTGATAAGTTTCAATCTAATCATGATCCTCGTATTGCTAGAATTAAAGATCTGGCCGCCGCCGCCGTTCTTTTAGTCTGTTTTGGTGCTTTTTTCATTGGTTTGATCCTTTTCCTTCCCTATGTTATAAAAATGATTAAATAATTAAACCCTTAATTAAGTTTTAATAAATAATCATTACTCTTCTATTTAAACGGTCGTCCAAATAGGGGAGTATCAATTATATTTGATAATTCTAATATTAGATTCGTAGCGAAATAATATTAAAGACAAATAAAGTCATCAGCTGTAATAGAGTTAAGCAATCTTTTGTAAATGTAAGTTCCAAAGACTGGCTATAGTTAAAGTATAACATATTATTTTGCTACGAGTCTATTGTAATTAGCTAGAATAAATAAATTTTAGTTTTCAAAAATGAAAGAAGGAAAAGTAGAAAAAATTTTAAACATACTTCAAGGGGGTGCCGAGATTACAGCCGGTCTTTTAGATATTTTTCTTTGTGATTATAATACTTCTTATAAAAAGATGCGTCGGGTTATTGGTGGACAAGGTGTTACTCATTTTAAAGAAAACTGGGCGGAAGCTTATCGAGAACGTAAACGATTCTATAATATTTTAAATAAACTTAAGAAAGAAGGTTTAATTGGTAAAGAAGGACAGAATAGGTCATCAAAATGGCATATTACTGAAAAGGGGTTAGAAAAATTACAAAGAGTGAAATTTGGTAAAGTCTTCGATACTTATTCTGCTAATTATTCAGGTTATATAAAAAGGTCTGATAAGCTTTGCGTGGTCATTTTTGATGTTCCAGAAGATGACAGACATAAACGAGCTTGGATTAGATCAGTTCTAACTAGTCTTGAGTTTTCACGATTACAGAATAGTGTTTGGATTGGGAAAAATATTATTCCAGAACAATTAATTTACGATCTTAAAGAGAAAAAGATGATGAGCTATGTTCATATTTTTGGAGTCGGTGATCAGGGGACTATTGAAAAATTATTTAATGAATAATCGTTATTACTCTCCTAATTAAACGACCGTCTAAATGGGGGAGTAATATCCAATCAATCGATTTAATAAGATCGTATCTACTCACGGGATTAAGTTCCAATTTTCAATATTACGATGACGGGCCTCGTAATATTGATTTTAAGAATTTTTTAGATTAAAATAAATAATGTCAAGATATTCAGTCTTGTGAATAAATACACATCGATCGATTTGATTATTTCTCTTCCCTATGTTATAAAAATGATCAATGGTTAATATTGATTTTCAGATTCTCAATTTTTTATATAATATTCGTGATCCGTTTTTTACAAAATTGCTATTATTAGTCACCCAGCTCGGTAGCGTTAAGTGGATCTTAATCGGAGCGACAATAATTACCATTTTTCTTTTGGTAAAAAAACAATATTTTGATATCGCGGCTCTTTTTACGACACTTTTTAGTGGGGGTTTATTAACGTTTCTGATTAAAACAATTACTAAACGACCAAGACCAGAATGGCCATTTCCCGTCTATTACGAGCCTTCATTTTCTTTTCCCAGTTTTCACGCCACCGGGGCGGTTTTATTATATGGTTTTATTATTTATCTTGTCTGGCAAAATTCTTCTTCAAGAAAAATTAGACGGTTTTCTTTTGTTTTAAGTATATTTATTATTTTAGTTATTGGTTTTTCTCGTCTCTATCTCGGAGTCCATTATTTTAGCGATGTCGTAGCGGGATATATTTTAGGCATTCTCTGTCTCATCGGTGGAATATACATAATTAAACATAAAATAGTTCGAGGACACTCCTCGAACTATCTGCCGTTGGGTTTAATTATTCTTTTATTTATACCTTTTTTAACTTTCGCGGGTAATTCCGGCGAAGTTGTTTTTAATGAAATTGCTTGGATGGGAACGAAAGCCAATAGTTCTGATGAATGGCTGGAGCTTTATAACAATACGGCTAACGAAATTGATTTAACTGGTTGGAAAATTTATGGAGAGGGTGGAAAAACCTTAATTATTAGCCTAAAGAAGAGAATTTCTCCTTTAGGCTATTATTTAATTGAGCGAACGGACGACAATTCTATAAAAGATATTTTAGCTGATGATTATGGTTCATTCGGTGGTAATGGTTTAAGTAATAAGGGCGAGTATTTAGTTTTAAAAGATAATCTGGGCCATATTATTAATCAAATTGATTTTTCTGCTGGCTGGCCAGCGGGCAGTGCTTCACCTGATTATCAAAGTATGGAAAGAGGAGCTAATGGTAGTTGGCAAAGTAATAATGGGGTGACCAAGAATGGAATTGACGCTAAAGGAAACCTAATTATGGGGACTCCTCGGTCTCTAAACAGTAGTTACCAAGTATCAATTTCGGCTAAGGTTTCAGATTTAACCAAACAGGTTGAACCTGTATCACAGGTTCAACCTGTTGTGAATACCTCAACTCCAGTCCAACCCGTTATAGTACCAAGTCAACCTATAATCCCAGTTCCAGCTCAAGTCTTGGTTCAAGATTCGCCAGTTTTAAGTTCGGTGACAATTCCACCACAGTCAATGATTAATAATCCAACTCAAACTTCAATTCCAGTTCAACTGCCCGCAATTTCACCAACACTAACTCTCGAAAACGACCTGAAAAACCTCTTTATCAGTGAGATTATGCCTAATCCGAACGGGGCTGATAAAAATAATGAATGGATTGAAATTTACAATGGATCTGACAATCTAATTGATTTGTCACTTTTTTATTTAATAAATGGAAGCGGTAAAATTTTTACTATTCCTAATGGGGAAAAATTAGCTTCCAAGGGATTTTTACTCCTTTCCTCTTCAAGAACTAAAATATCTTTAAATAATAGGAAGGATAACCTAAAATTATTTACTCCCAAGCTTCAGGGTAACCTACTTTTAAGTGAAGTCAGTTATTTAAATATCAAAGAAGGTTCTTCGTTAGTGAGAAATTCTTTAGGTCAATATGAAGAGACAAAAATTCCCACTCCGGGATTGGCTAATATCTTTGAAAAAGAGAAAATCAATAAACACGACTCTTCTAATAATAAGTTTAATAAAAAAGATCATAGAAAATTGGATAATGAGAATTTAACGCCCCCAATTAGTTATTCAGATAATAAAAAATTGCCTCAAACAGTTATAGTTAAAGATTACAATCAAAATAACTTATCAAGTCCAAAAAGTTTAGCTAAATTACCCCTGGATTTACCTCTAGTCATGAGTATCGTCGGGGTATTATCAACTATTTCTCTGGTCATAATATTTTTTCTCAAATCAAAAATTATCTAGAACTTAAACAATTATAATTATTCATTATTGAAGGCAGTAGCAGAATTAACTTTTGAAAAAAGTCTACTATCTTCGAGTTATCCACAGGGACTTTTATTTTTGATTTGATATAATTTACATAAACTAATGAGACATGAGATGGGAAATATCTTTCGGTGTATTTTTTTATGATAGATCTAAAAATAATAAAATGAAGTATACAATATTTAATTTCATAGAATCAGTTAAGTATACTTTTTTCTTATTAATAGTTTTAGCGGTTATTTTCTTACCTATTTTTGTTTCAGCCGGGACGGGAACTATTCAAGGGTCTACCAAATTTGCTTGGAGTAATAATGTTGGCTATATTAATTTTGCTCCAGTTGTTGGAGGTACTTATTATGGTTTAACAATTACTGATGGTATGGTTAATGGGTATGCTTGGTCGGCTAATTCTGGATGGATTAAGTTCAATGACTTTACTAATCCTAATGTTGGTTCAGAAGCCGGTGTCAAAAATAATGGCGGTGTTCTTTCTGGTTATGCGTGGGGAGCTAATCTTGGTTGGATAAATTTTACAGGGGTCACGATTAATACTGGTACTGGGAAATTTTCCGGAATTGCTAGCGGAAATTTAATTGGCACTTTAAAATTTGATGATTGTCCGACTTCAGCGAATTGTAATGTTGTGACAGATTGGCGACCTACTGTTGTAGTAAGTTCTTCTGGAGGCGGCGGCGGCGGCGCAATATTGTTACCGCCAGAACCAACTCCAGTAGTGATAAAACTGCCGGAACCGATTACGTCTCCAGAACCAGTAATAATTCCATCTCCGGTTGAACCAGTAGTTAAAGAGCCGATTCCAGAGAAAATAATTTCTCAAGTAGAAGAAATTCCGTCAATGAAAGCAGCTATTTCAGAAGCGCTTCCAATATCTCTGGAAAATGTAAAACCCGCTGGACAAGTGGAATATTTGACACTTAAACCTAATGAGGCGGGGACATATAGTAGAATTACTAATTTAGGAGAAATTCTTATTGATATCCCAGCTAACAGTATTTCAACTTCAGCTATTGTTACCCCTGACCTTGAACCGATTGGGTCAAATAATGATTCTTTAGTTCCTCCCAATTTAAGAGTTAATAATAATTTTTTTTACAATGTTACTGTTAAAGATAATGTAACCGGCAAACTGATCCATTCATTTTCTGAACCCCTTAAAATTACCTTACCTGTTCCCGAAGAATTAAATGGTAAGGATAATTTAGCAGTTTTTTGGCTCGATGAAGCCAAGAGTGAGTGGGTCATTGTTTTGGGAGCAGTTTTTTCAGATGGGAAAGTTATTTTTGAAGTCAATCATTTAACTAGGTTTGCTATTTTTACTATCCCTTCTAAGCAAAATTTACCGGCTATCTTAGTCACTAAAGCAAAATCAATAGAGTTAGCAAAAAAGAAATCTTACTTGATTATCTTATCAATAATTTTAGTAATCATTTTTATTGCCAGTTTGAGTCTAATTCTTTGGAAGAGAAAACAAAACCAATTAAATAGGTTTTAAGATCTGTCATTCTAAGTGAAGTATCCTGTTAACAATTATTCATTATCTTATGATCAATCTTTTTAAAAAAATATTTCAAGGTAAAAATCGAGAGAAATTTTTATATCTACTCGTAGCTCTGAGTGAAAAATGTCATTGCGAGCTAAATAAAATGAGGCGTGGTAACCTTTTTACTGGAAATTGTTTTTCCGCTAAATGGCGGATCGTAATAACAAAAGAAACTAGATTGGCCAGTTTTTTAGTTGTTTTATTTTTTTCGACCATTTTTACTTTTAAAGTCAGCGCTACCTTATTTTCTCCGGGGACAACCTTAGATCCAGATTGTCCACCAACAGCGCCTTTATCAAGTTGTGGAGTAACTTCATCATCTCTATTGTCAGGTAAAATATTTGTTGGTGATACTACAAATACAGCTGCTCAAGTTACAGTATCAGGTGATATAGCAATATCCTTAACTGGGGTAACGGCTATTGGAGCAGGAAAAGTGCTTAATGCTATGTTAGCCGGGAGTATTGCTTCATCAAAATTAGTTGGCACTGATATTGCCACTGTTGGTACTATCACCACCGGAACTTGGAATGGAACAACTATCGCTGTTCCCAATGGTGGTACAGGGACGAGTACTATACTCACTCCTGGCAGTCTTGTTTTTGCTGGTGCTTCAGGAATTTATTCTCAAAATAATACTAATCTCTTTTGGGATGATACGAATAATCGGTTGGGCATCGGGACAGCGGCACCCGCTGCCACTCTGCATGTCTCTGGTACTTCGGCTATCTTTGGTGTGGGAGAAGCCGGGACACCGACGGCAACAACTCTTCGTGGTGCGGCTGCGACCGGTACTGATATTGCTGGAGCTAACCTGACTTTCGATGCTTCCAATGGAACAGGGACTGGTGGTTCTGGCGCCTTTGTTTTCCGAACCGCCCCCACTGGTTCAACGGGAGCAACAGCCAATACGTTAACTGAACGGATGAGAATTGATAATGCTGGCAACGTCGGCATTGGGACTGCAACACCCGGTACTTTATTGACAGTAAGAAGTTCGACAACAGGGAATGTTTTAGCAATTAGGAATACTTCAGATAATGCTAATACTTTCGCTATAGCGGATACAGGTAATGTTCTTAGTAGTGGGACATTGACTCTTTCTCCGTTAACATCGGGCTCGGTCTTATTTGCTGGAAACGGTGGTTTAGTGAGTCAAACAAACAGTCAATTATTCTGGGACAATACTAATAATCGTTTAGGAATAGGAAACACAGCTCCAACTGAAAAGCTTAATGTGTCAGGTAATATAAAGATTAGTGGAGCCGGAACCGGAATAATATTTAATGATGGTACCAGTATGTCAACAGCGGCCGCTGTCGGAACGGGAACAACAAATGCTACCGACGTATCTTTAGCGGCTGACAATGATAGTAATGGAAGTGGTAATCTGACTTTTTCTATCACTGGTTCTGAGAGAGCTCGATTTGTCCCGACTACTGGCAATTTTGGAATTGGAACTACATCGCCAACAAGTACCATGCATCTAGTTGGAATTCAACCAGCAGGTATTGCCGGAACACCTGGGACTGATGCGACAACAACATTAACTGTCACTGGAGGAATTGGTGGTAATACGACAACCACCGGAATAGGTGTTGGTGGTATTGGTGCCACTGTTTCTCTTGCGAGTGGTATCGGTGGTCAAGCCACGAATGCAGCTACTTCATCTACTGGTGGTGCGGGCGGAGTTTTAAATATTAGTAGTGGTGCTGGTGGGCCTTCAACAGTATCGGGTACAGGTACTAATACTGGTGGTATCGGTGGATCATTAACATTGACAGCTGGAGCTGGTGGTAGTGCGAGTTTGGGTAGTAGTAATACTGGTGGCATTGGTGGAAATATTGAATTTCTTGGAGGTAATGCGGGAGCGGGAGGGAACGTAGCGGGCGGAGATGTCTTTATTACCGGTGGTACCGCTACCGGTACAGGAACGGCTGGAGATGTCTTACTTGGTATTACATCAGGTGGAACAGTCAGGGGCAACGTCGGGATTGGGACCACCACTCCCACCTCCACCTTACATGTCGTTGGGACAGGAAACATTACCGGTAACACCACCGTCGGGGGCACTCTTGGAGTGACTGGAGCGACGACGTTAGCTGGCCTCACCGCCACCACTGGTTCATTTAGTTCCACTCTGGGTGTGACAGGTCTGGCTACTCTCTCAGGGGGAGCATCCATTACCTGTACTGAGTGTATCACTGATACTAATGTGGTGAGTGCTCTGACAGGTAAAACATACAATGGACTTACTCTTACTGCAGCTGCAGATGGATTTACCGCAGTGGGAGGAAGCACCTCCAGAATTCTTGCGGTAACAGGAAGTGATATCACCCTCAATGGAGGAGGTAATACCTTAACCTTAGCAGGTAATCTCTCTACCTCAGGAGCTTTCCCTTTAACCTTAACTACTACAGCAGCTACTAATGTGACTCTTCCTACTACCGGAACCTTAGCAACCTTAGCCGGAACAGAGACGTTAACCAATAAAACATTAACTAGTCCTGTTATTACTTGTACAGATTGTCTGACTGATACTAATGTTGTTGATACACTGACTATCTCAGGAGGAACTATTAATAATACTCCTATTGGAGCAACAACTCCTTCCACTGGTGCATTTACAATACTCTCTTCAACAGGAGCAACCACCTTAGGTGATAATTCTGCTACCGTTGCTATTGATTCCTCTGTTTGGGATATCACCACTGCTGGTGCAGTAACAGGTCTTACGGGTATTATTACTAGCGGAGGTTACACTCAATCAGGAACCAGCGCTAATACTCTCACTGGAGCCACTACTATTTCTGGCGCCACCACCTTAACTGGTGCCGGTACAGGATTAGCCGTAACCAATAACGTGACCGTGGGTGGCACCCTGGACGTCACCGGTGCAACCACTCTCAATGGCAACACTTCAGTATCTGGCGCTAATACTTTCACGGTGGGGACGGGAGCAACAACCTTTTCTTCAATGACTCCAGGATCTGTCTTTTTTGCAGGAGCAGGAGGATTATTATCCCAAAATAACTCCAACCTCTTTTGGGATGATACGAATAATCGGTTGGGGATTGGGACGACGGCGCCCGCGGCTCCTCTGCATGTTTCTGGTACTTCGGCTATCTTTGGTGTGGGAGAAGCTGGGACACCGACAGCAACAACTCTTCGTGGTGCGGCCGCGACCGGTACTGATATTGCTGGAGCTAACCTGACTTTCGATGCTTCCAATGGAACAGGGACTGGTGGTTCTGGCGCCTTTGTTTTCCGAACCGCCCCCACTGGTTCAACAGGAGCAACAGCCAATACGTTAACTGAACGGATGAGAATTGATAATGCTGGCAACGTCGGCATTGGCACCACATCCCCAACCTCCACCTTACATGTCGTCGGGACAGGTAACATTACCGGTAACACTACAGTCGGGGGCACTCTTGGAGTGACTGGAGCGACGACATTGTCATCAACCTTAGCAGTGACCGGAGTCGCGACACTTTCAGGAAACTTACTGGCTAACGGTAATGTCACCGTCGGAGATGCCACGACTGATCGATTAACAGTTACTTCTCAAATCTTAGGAGCCTCGCCATTAGTATTTCAAGGACTGACTGATAATGCTATTACTACCACTTTTGCTATTACCGATCCAACTACGTCTAGTAAGACTATTACTTTCCCTGACACTACGGGCACGGTTGCTTTATCAACTAATGATTTATCCATCTTCGCGGCCACCACTTCCGCTCAATTAGCTGGTGTTATTAACAATGAAACTGGTTCTGGTCTTCTAGTCTTTGGAACTTCACCAAGTTTAGTTACTCCAGTAATTTCATCGATTGTAAATACGGGAACTCTGACCTTACCAACTTCTACGGATACTCTACTTGGTCGAGCTACAACTGATACTTTAACTAATAAATCAATCTCTCTAGGAACCAATACACTCACCGGAACAACGGCTCAGTTTAATACTGCCTTAACCGATAATGATTTCGCTACTTTAGCAGGGACAGAAACTTTAACCAACAAAACTATCACTATAGCTGACGGTAATCTATCAGTAACGGGTTCAGTAGATGCCACTAAGATATTAAAACTGGAAGTCGATGGTTTCACTACTGCCACCACTAGAACAATTACTGTTCCCGATATTACTGATACGATGGTTACCTTAACGGCTACTCAAACTTTAACTAATAAGACATTGACCACTCCTTCAATCACCGTTAATGATGGTTCTTTCACGATTCAAGATGATTTAGACACGACTAAAAAATTAAATCTACAGTTATCTGGTATTACCACCGCCACCACCAGAACACTGACAGTTCCCGATTTAACCAGTACCCTAGCAGTAACAGCTAACAATCTGTCCGTCTTTGCCGCTACCACATCGGCTCAATTGGCGGGAGTTATCTCTGATGAAACCGGATCAGGTGCTTTGGTCTTTGGGACATCGCCGACCTTTGTTACTCCTATTCTCGGAACTCCTACTTCTGGTACCTTGACTAATGCCACCGGACTACCAATTTCCACTGGAGTGAGTGGTCTGGGAACGGGTGTAGCAACCTTCCTCGGGACTCCTTCCAGCGCTAATTTATTGGCAGCAGTCACTGATGAAACAGGAACAGGGGTTTTAACTTTTGCGACCACTCCAACTTTTACGACAAATATTACAACTCCTTTAATAATTGGCGGGACTTCAACAACTCAATCTTTAGTCTATAAAACAACCACTGGAGTAGGTGCGACTGGAGCTGATCATATTTTCCAAGTGGGCAATAACGGCGCTACTGAAGCCATGAGGATTTTAAATAATGGCAACGTCGGCATCGGCACCACAGCCCCCGCTGCTCTCCTCCACCTTGTCGGTTCTCAACCAGGTAGCGTTGCTACCACCCCTGCTACCGCTGCGACTGATGTTTTGACTATGACAGGCGGAGCGGGAGGCAATACCACCATTGCCACTACGGGAGTGGGAGGCATTGGAGCTAACTTTACCTTAACAGGTGGTACAGGAGGCACCGCTAATTCGGCTACCACTTCTTCTACAGGAGGCAAAGGCGGAGCCTATACTTTAACTGGTGGTACCGGTGGA
>JACQAJ010000044.1 GCA_016195045.1 Candidatus Azambacteria bacterium
GTTTCTTTATAAAATCTAGAATAGGCCACAAATGGCGACGAATTTATGAAGAATGGCGACGAATTTATTTTATTAATATTCGTTGCAATTCGCGAATGATATTCGTTGGTATTCGTGGATTATATAAAATATGCCGAGAGTCAAACGGGGCGTTATGGCCCATAAAAAAAGAGAAAAAATCCTGAAGTATGTTAAAGGATTTAAATGGGGAAGAAAATCAAAAGAACGAGCCGCTAAAGAAGCGCTTCTTCATGCTTGGAGCCATGCCTTTAAAGGAAGAAAGCAAAAGAAGAGAGATTTTCGGGGACTCTGGCAAATCAAGATCAGTGCCGCGACTAAACCATTAGGATTGTCATATAGCAAATTTATCGGCGGTCTTAAAAAATTAAATATCGAACTGGACCGAAAAGTCCTATCTGATCTAGCGGAAAATAATTTAGAAATTTTTACCTCAATTGTTAGTCAAGTAAAATCTAGCAATTAATTTTTTCGTATTATTGTTGTTAGCAAATCGTAGCCCAAAATAAAATCAAAAATTAAATATCAAAAATCAAAATGATAAATCAAAAATATAAAATTATTTTTTGAATTTTGATTTTTAATCTTTAATTTTACTACTCTCGAGATCTCTTCAACGGGTTTGAGTCTTAGTCGTTAAAAATTAACGTTTATTTTTTCTTTTGGAAAG
Source organism: Candidatus Azambacteria bacterium (assembly GCA_016195045.1). Taxonomy (GTDB): domain Bacteria; phylum Patescibacteriota; class Minisyncoccia; order GWC2-36-17; family JACQAJ01; genus JACQAJ01. Next base: position 689 of record JACQAJ010000044.1, read on the forward strand.
TTAAATAAACAATATAAAAAGTATGAATGAAGAAAATGTAGTACCAGTTGGAACATCTAGTGTTTCCAAAACCTCATTAAGTGGGGTAGAAAAAAGTCAGGTCGTCAGCCCTACGAGACAAGCCCAAGGCTCAAGTCATGGCCAAGGTCAAGCTCGAAATCCTAGTCGAAGTCGGAGTCGGGATAAATACGCGCCCCGTCGAACTCGTTTAGGATTTTTGCCACCCAAATCACGGGAGGAAAAATTTACTTCAGCCAATTTCGATCAAACCACCTTGCGAGTCATTCCCATTGGTGGAATGGAAGAGGTGGGACGAAATATGTCGGTTTTAGAATATGGACAGGATATTATTATTATCGATATGGGCTTGCAGTTCCCCGAAGAAGATATGCCTGGTATTGATTACATTATTCCTAATATCGATTATTTAAAAGGCAAAGAAAAAAATATTCGAGGCGTCATTATTACACATGGTCATTTCGATCACATCGGTGCCATTCCTCATCTCATGCCCAGACTTGGTAATCCACCACTTTATGCGACTAATTTAACTCTGGCTTTAATTAAAAAACGTCAAGAAGAACACGAAGACCGAGTGGCTCCGCTCGATTTAACTGAAATAACTAAAGATACTAAATTAGAATTGGGTGTTTTTAAAATTGAGTTTTTTGGTGTCAGTCACAATATTCCCGCTTCACTAGGGGTTATTGTTCGGACTCCAGAAGGGATAATTATCCATACTGGGGATTTTAAACTTGATGATAAATCCGATATTGCTGGGACAACAGAACTCGACAAGTTAGAAGCTTTAAGTAAAGAAAAACCCCTGCTCTTAATGTCTGATAGTACTAATGCTCGAGAACCTGGTAAACAGCACAGTGAAATGGATATTATGACCGAGCTAGGGGAAATTATTAAAAATGCTAAAGGCAGATTGATCTTTGGGACCTTTGCTTCGGTTATTGGTCGAATTAATGAAATTCTTCAGGTCGGCGCTAAGTTAGGTCGAAAAATAATTATCGAAGGACGATCAATGAAGACCAATGTCGAGATTGCTAAAGAACTTGGTTTTATTACTGTTCCTAGAGGTGTTTTAATTGGTGTTGAGGAAATGAAACATATTCCCAATGAAAAACTTTTAATCCTGGCAACGGGCGCTCAAGGAGAAAGTAATGCGGCTTTAATGAGAATTGCTAATGGCGAGCATCGCTTTATTGAAGTGGAACCCGGCGATACTTTTGTTTTTTCCTCTTCCGTTGTTCCCGGTAACGAGAGAACGGTTCAGCGACTAACTGATCGACTCTATCGCAAGGGTGTTGATGTAATCAATTATAAAATGATGGATATTCATGCTGGCGGCCATTGTAAACAAGAAGATCTCAAACGAGTCATCGAAATAGTTAAACCCCAATTTTTTATGCCAATTGAAGGTAACCATTCTTTTCTTTGTCTTCATGCTAAAATAGCGAAAAAAGCCGGTTTGACTGATCAACAAATTATTGTCGCTGATAATGGGAGTGTCGTTGAATGTAAAGGCGGGGTTTGTAAATTAACTAGAGAAAAAGCTAATAGTGATTATGTTTTTGTTGACGGTCTGGGAGTGGGCGATGTCAGTAATATTGTTATTCGAGATCGGCAAATGATGGCCGCTGATGGCATGTTTACCATAATTGCTATCTTCGATAATCATACCCGAAAACTTCGAGGCAATCCTGATCTGATTTCCCGTGGTTTTATTTATATGCGCGAATCAAAAGACTTATTAATGGAAGTTAGAAGGTTAGTCAAGAAAATCGTGGAACGCAGTGTTGGCAATAATTCTCACGATGATATCAACTGGGTCTATATTAAAGATAATATTCGAGACGAAGTCGGGGAGTTCTTATATCACAAAACTCATCGTCATCCCATGGTCCTTCCAGTAGTCTTAGAAATCTAGCTGTTAGGGAAACAGGTCTATTATTCCAAAAAAAAAGATCCTACATAAAAGTGTGTCTGGGGTACCGTATCTTGTCATTGCGAGCCCCCGCTTTGCGGAGGCGTGGCAATCTACATCCCCTGCTTTTTATGTACAAATAGATTGCCACACCTCATGGAGTTTATACTGAATGAAACGAATATATTCGGTTTGGCCCGTGCGGCACTAATTTTGTCTCTTTATACTTTTTTTGAGAAAAATCTAGACAAACAGGGCGCAATGACAACAAACTAAAAACGCCAGACACACTTTAATGAACGGTTCCAAAATACCATAACGTCAAATAAAAAACGCAATCAAGATAATTGCTTTAAAAATGTATGTTTTTTATTGAAAAATTATTTAGGCTCATTGGCGAAGGCCCTTCGTGCTAGCTTATTAAAATTATAGTCTGGTGGAAAATATTCTTCGAAAAGCTGTATCGCCGGTTCACCGGAATATTCCTGCCTACTTACCGCATAATGCATAGCGAGAATCATTTCTTCAGGTTCACCGACACAATCAAGTGGTTTGAATCCTTCAATACCAAGGATGCGTCTGAAGAAAGGCAAGAGGCGCTTTTTAGAATAGAGATCGGCACCAAAAATATTAATCATTTCTTTTTTGGGTAGAAATGCCGAGAAGCAGGCAAAAAGAAATACGCATTTCGGACATCGATTACACCAGTAGTTCTTACGCAACAGAAATTGCTCAAGGCGTGTTAGAAAAAAATAGGTATTACAGCTCGTGAAGTCGTAAAGATATTGCGGATAACGAACAAAACGCTGAACGATTTCCAGTTCGCTGTATTCCCTTAAGAGCGAATGCGTCGAAATATCGGGTGTGATAAAGGATTGAATGTAATCATTGATCAGCTTTTCCGCCTCAGATGATTTGCACCATTGATGATTTATCGATAAACCAAGATAGTTGAGATTGCCAAAATCTGCACTGCGTTCGTTGGAAAAAATTATTGAATTGTAGCCAAGAAGCTCCGCGAGTAATGTTGCAGTGAAAGTGAAAGTGGAGACCGACGGGTACGCACCCGATATGATCGCCTTAATCCACGGATCGCGCTGACGATTAACACTAATAGTTTTCGCGCCGACAAGCTTAGCAATACGCTGGTGAGCGGGCGTTGGGGCAAAGGAAAAAAAATCGAAGGGTGCACCAGATGCTTTCAATATTTCAGCGGAAAGAATAGAATCTTTGCCGGCACCATTCAAAAGTAATATTCGCTTGGGACGTTCGAATCGAACTGGCGCCGACGCTATGACAGAATCGTCGTACGGAAACTTAATAAGATTGCGGAAATCTATCTGCATCAGGTAGAAAAATTCTCCGAGCCCATTTAAATAAAGCGTCTCCCAAAAGCGCGCTTGCGCCCGGGTGAGCGTAAAACCTTCGATACGAATATTATTTGTCGGAAAGGCTAACCAATAATTAATACCGATCATTAAGAGAAGTGCTTGAAGGGTTGATTCTAGCACGGCTTTAGGCACCTTTTCCCATAACTCGGGTTTCACGTCTTTTAAAAAGAGTTGATCAGTAAAAGTCTTGACTATTCCAAATTTAAATTCAACGTGATAAGTAAAAGTAATTGTTGAATGTTTGGTATCAACTTGGTAGGTACCAAAAGTGAACGACGTTGCCCGTAGTATTTTCGTAATGTGCCACATACTCAATTAAAAATTAAACCCTATCACCTGGAATTTTTTACTAAACTTGTCTTACCTGAACGTCGTGGACCGTAGATAACTAATACCTTACCTTTTGATACTAAAGAAGTAAGATCATAGGCTCTTTTTATATGATTATCGATATAAAATTGGTATACCATCTACTCATTTTCTGTCAAATACTGGTATTGGAATAAATCTAGTCGAAAAATCCAACGGCTATTTTAGAAATACCTATTTTTGTAACTCTGTCATATCGACTGACCGCTTACCTAATTCTATCAATTCTTTGTCGTGAGAAACGCAGATAATCGTTGTCTCGGGATATTTTTCATTTATCTCAGTGATAATTTTTCTAACTTCCGTCGCCGATTGTGAATCAAGACTAGCAGTTGGCTCATCAAGTAACATAATTTTTGCTCCTTTAATCAAGGTTCGAGCTACTCCGATTCTTACCCTTTCGCCATCTGAAAAATATTTCACTTCCTCATCAAGTTGGTCATAAAATTTTTCCAAATGTAAATCTTTCAATACTTTTTTTATTTTTTCATCATTTATTTCTTCTTTTGACCAAAGCAAAAGATTTTCTCGTAAGGTCATTTGATCAAAAATTTGAGGTTTTGAATTGCAATACGACATGGCTGAATATAAAGACCCCTTACCATATTTTTTGATCTGATCATTTTTCACGCCCCCGATTTCTATCTCTCCACTGTCTGGTTTATATAACCCAACTAAATTTCGTAATAAAGTTGATTTGCCAGCCCCGGAAGTACCGAAAATTGTTAAAAATTCTCCTTGTTTAATCTCTAAACTTACTCCACGCAAGATATTCTTATATTTCAAATTTTTGATGGAAATATCGAAGTTTTCTAATTGATTTACTGAAATGCGATCCTTTTCTTTTTCACCTTCAGGCAAATCCAGTTTTTCATATTTTCCTAAAATTTCCTCCATTCTTTGTATATCTTGAATATAGCGAAAAAATTGATCAAAATAAAGATTTACTAAAGCTTGAACAGACCAATTTAGTTCTCTTGAATACGTTATATTTGCCAAAATGGCCCCACCGGAAATCATACCAGCTTCTTGAAGTGCTCCACCGACACCGGCTGCCGTAATAGTTGAAAGATCAAACGGAATCATCCGTTTTAACCGCGCCTTTATTTGTTCAACAGATCTTTCTGTTGCTAAGGTATCTATTATGTTCATTCGTTCTTTCACGTGATGCGCAACAGATGATACTTCCGGAGAAGTTTTTACTTCTTCAAAACCACTTTTTATAGAAGCGAGGTGCGTTGTGATTTTTTCTCCTTCGCGTTTTTCTTTTTCATACATTGGTCCAACTAAGTTGTTTTGATTTTTTGCCATTTTATACATTATTGGTAAACTTCCCATACTAATCATACCGAGAATTGGATTGATCTTAGTCAAAAAAGCCAGCGACATTCCAATCCCAGCCAAAGTTGGAACAAATCTAGAAATAGTGCTTTGTAAAATTTCTTCAATGGCACCCTTACCTCTTTCTAGGACGGTAAAAATTTCCCCCAGAGATTTTTCATGGATAAATTCAAATTCTTGAAAAAATAATGAATTAGTTATTCGTTCATTTATTTGATGGTTAATTTCGTTCATTAATTTTGCTGATTCAATGTCTATTTTGACATCTATAATTTCTGATATTTTATTCAATCCAGAATATTCCAAAAAAACAGCCACATTAAATTTATCTTGAACTATTAAGTTCTGATACAATGAAGGAGCAAAACTTTCTACACCCTTAGACATTAAATAGCCAAGAGAGATTTTGGCTATGGCTCCTTTTTTCTCACCCAATTTATATTCATTCCAAAGACGAGCGATCGTTTCCACAAGAATTTTCGGTGAGTAGTTTTCAGATCCATCTTTTTCCGATTTTATTAAATCAACTAAAATTTCGACCTCAATTTTATCTAGCGGATAGCGATTTTGTAAATCTTGCACTAATTTAGATTTTTGTTTGGCTGGCTGATTTTTACCACTAGCTTCTGACACTTGACCTTGATAAAATTCAGTAATGTCATTTTCCAATGATTTCGTGTTCATCACATTACCAACTGAATTAAAGAATAACCAAGCTTGAGCCCGTAACTCTTCAAGATCATTTTCATTGAGACCTGCTTCTTTTTTGCTTTTTACTTCGTTAACTAAATTTTCAATCCAATTTTCAATTTTACCAGAAAATTCACTGTTATTAATATCAACAAACTCTCTTTGTGGATGTTCTGCTGATTTTTTAGTCTTACTATTAAAATCTTGTAAAATTTGATTATACTCTGTTATCAATTCAGAGGTAATCAGTTCTTTTAATAACTTTGTTCTTTCTTGTTCTTTTGTTGTCAGTTCTTCAGTCTCTAGTTTTTCTTGAATTGATTGACGCAAAGATAACCAGTAATCTTTTAAGATCATTGGTTTTTCTTCAATTTCTTCGTATTCTCCAGCCGTCAGTGGTTTTGTTCCTACTGCTTTTTTATCTCTCACAACTTCTTCTTTTATTGATTCAAAAAAGGAGCTTTCTTTCATATTTATTTAATTAAAAATCTAACCCTATCACCTGGAATTTTTTACTAGATTTTATAAAAATTTTGTGGACCTATGGGGAATCGGACCCCAAACCCAACCATGCCATGGTCGTGTATTACCATTATACTATAGGCCCTTAACATAAATGAAAAACTAAAAGTTAAAAACTAAAAGTTAAGAATTGAATTTCCAAATTTTTTGTTATTCGTTATTTGTTTTTAGTTTTTCGTTTTTAACTTATGTGGTGCCCCTGGACCGAATCGGACGGTCATTTAGAGCTTAGGAGTCTCCCGTTCTATCCATTGAACTACAGGGGCAAATTATCGAGTTTTTCTGTTATAACTTTTGCAACACTTTGAAGTAGTTTAAGATAATTACCTCCTTTTGTCACCCTCACTCTACACATTCCATATTGTAGTTTTCCTCGTTTTTTCCCTTTTAAAATATTTACATTTAATATACGATTAGAAGGAATTCCTATTATTTGTGCCCAGTAACGAATAGCTTGACCCCTATCTAAATCCTCGTAGATTCGTACGGTAACCCTTAATTCCTCTTTAGTTACTCCTATCTCCTTAAGACAGGTTACGAATGTCTTAATAAGATTTGGATCGGAATTTAAAAGATTAAAATCTCGTTTTGTTCCTTCTCCCCAATAAAGACATGCGGCGATGATAATTTTCTCTGTTATACCAAGATCATTAATAATCTGTTCTGCTCTTTTTTGGGCATTTTTCCATGCAATTAAAGAACGTTTCTTACTGCCACCCTGATTGATTTTCCATAAATTAAGATACTGAGGTAATATTTCTACATTCTTAGCATATCGAAAAATGGTCGCACTACCTCTGTTTACGACATTTTTTATCTCTGGTAAAGAATGTCCTAATTGCCGTAGATGAATAATTTTATTTATCTCTTTTTGTGAAATTTTTTCTTTTCCCATTAATTTTACTTTATCAGAAAATCATATATTGTTCAAGGACGGAACTGTTCTATCCATTGAACTATGGGGGCCGGAGACTAGCTTATTAGGTCGTAGGTGGTAGGTTTTTAGATTTGAAATCAAATTATTCCTACAACCTACTTACTACAACCTACCACCTACCACCTAATTTTTCCGCTTGACACTAAGACTGACCAAGATTATAATCAAGTAGAAATTAATAGTCAAATACAGTATATGAAATAAAGGTCGGTAATAGAATATAGGACTTACGTGTTTGAATACAGTTCAAGGCGGAACCAAGCACCAAACGAGTTGTACCGACAGTACTACGAGTGAAGGTGCACAGGTTCCAACGAAGAAATGCACCAAACACGTAAGTTCTTAGAAAATTTATTAATATGTCAGATAAACCTCAATATCAAGAATTTCTAGAATACCTGATCAAGTCAATTGTTTCTCATCCAGAGAATGTTGTCGTTGAAAAGAAAGTTGATGAAATGGGAGTTCTTTTAATTCTTACTGTTCATCGAGAAGATATGGGTTCCGTGGTGGGACGAATGGGGGCGACCGCTAAATCAATTAGAAGTTTATTAAGAATTGTGGGTATTAAAAATAATGCTCGAGTGACCTTAAAGATTGAAGAACCAGAAGGCGGAACACGATTCGTTAGAGAAGAAGGATCATCAATGAGTGGTTCATCTTTAAATACTGCTATCAGTGATTTAAATCTTTAAATCTCATTTGCGTTTCTGCCTGTTTAGTTGTAAGATAACTGAACAGGCAGAACGTAAATAAAAATATAACCAGTTAAGATATTTTTAAAAAGATATTTTAACTGGCTATGTTTTTCTAGAACAAGCCGAGTACCTTGAAAACCATTTTGAGCTTTTTATTGTCAGTTTAAAAAAATGATTCTAATCGCAAGATTAGTTTAAATTGAGAGTTTGATCCTAGCTCAGGATGAACGCTGGCGGCGTGGATAAGGCATGCAAGTCAAACGAGTTAATTAAAAACAATTAATGGCTGACGGATGGTAGCAATACTGTTTTTCAAAAGTTATGAGTAATTAATTAATTAGTGGCAAACGAGTTAGTAACACCCTGGTACATACCATCGAGATGGGAATAACTTATCGAAAGATGAGATAATACCCAATAGCCTGATAGTCGAATTTTATTGACAAGAATAACTTGCGAATAAAATTCGGTTATCAGTAAAGGAGCAATCCGCTCGGTAATTGGCCTAGGTCCGATCAGCTAGTTGGTAGGGTAACGGCCTACCAAGGCGATGACCGGTAGGGGAGGTGAGAGCCTGACCCCCAACGACGAGACTGAGACACGGCTCGTACACCTACGGGTGGCAGCAGTCGAGAATATTCGACAATGGGCGAAAGCCTGATCGAGCGACGCCGCATGAAGGAAGAAGCCCTTAGGGGTGTAAACTTCTTTTCTTTAGGAAAAAAGTGTATCTCACTTTCGTGAGATACAGTAAATAGCAAATAACAAAGATCAAGTAGAATTTGGAATTCAAAATTCTTCTACTTACTACTTACTGTTTTCTGTATCGAACAAAAGTGAGGTACATTTGATTGTACTATTGGAATTAGGGGAGGCTAATTCTGTGCCAGCAGCCGCGGTAATACAGAATCCCCGAGCGTTATCCGGATTTATTGGGCGTAAAGCGTTTATAGGCGGTATATTTTTGTCGCAAGACAAAACTTCTTTAAATTGATTTTTCAGTTTAAAGAATTAAGTCAGTTGTTAAATCCTAGGGCTCAACCTTAGAACCGCAACTGATACTGATAAACTAGAGATAGGTAGAGGCTTCAGGAACCACTAGTGTAGGGGTGAAATCCGTTGATATTAGTGGGAACACCAAAGGCGAAGGCAAGAAGCTGGGCCTAATCTGACGCTGATTAGACGAAAGCGCGGGGAGAAAAAAGGATTAGATACCCTTGTATTCCGCGCCCTAAACTATGAGTGCTGGCTGTTTCAAGTATCGACCCTTGGAGCGGCGAAGCTAACGCGTTAAGCACTCCGCCTGGGAAGTACGGCCGCAAGGCTAAAACTCAAAGGAATAGACGGAGACTCGCACAAGCGGTGGACCATGTGGTTTAATTCGACAGTAAACGAGGAACCTTACCAAGGTTAGAAATCCCAACGAATGACTTAGGAAACTAGGCCAGTCTTCGGACGTTGGGACAGGTGCTGCACGGTTGTCGTCAGCTCGTGCCCTGAGGCGTTCCCTTAAGTGGGGAAACGAGCGCAACCCCTATCGTATGTTACAAGTGTCATGCGAGACTGCCCGCGACAAGTGGGAGGAAGGTGGGGATGACGTCAAATCAGCGTGGCCCTTGATACCTTGGGCTACACACGTGGTACAATGGCCATTACAACGGGATGCCAAGTCGCAAGACGGAGCTAATCCCATCAAAAATGGTCTCAGTTCGGATTGGGGTCTGAAACTCGACCCCATGAAGCTGGAATCGCTAGTAAACGCCAATCAGCTATGTGGCGTTGAATACGTTCTCGAGTCTTGTACTCACTGCCCGTCAAGCCAAGGAAGTCAGGAGTAGGTAAAGATCGCCTTTTAGGTGATTTAACTTAAGCTTGGTAACCGGGGCTAAGTCGTAACAAGGCAGCCGTAGCGGAAGCTGTGGCTGAACATTCTCCTTACTACAATTTTTATTGTAGTAGAGTGTCGATTGAGGTTGATTGTGGAGGGGCTGTTACCAAATACCATTTCTACTGCAACAAGATATTTTGATATGATAATCGTTTCAAAATTTTTCGATAGCCCATGGGGGCTACCTCAAAATTTGTTTAACGATTCTAATTCAAAAATATCTCGTCTCGCTACGAAAGCGTATTTGGCAACAGCCCCGTAAGAATTCTTTAATTAACCTTAGAGAGGAAACTGATAAATTAGGACTTACGCATTTGGATGCAGTTCAAGACGAAACCGAGCACTGAACGAGTCGTACTGACAGTACGGCGAGTGAGGAGCGGAGGTTTCAACGAAGAAATGCACCAAATGTGTAAGTTCTACACCTCTTTAAAAACAGTCCCACCTAGTAGAGGCTTATTAGGTTTTAAACTGACAATAAAGAACTCAAA
>JACQAJ010000003.1 GCA_016195045.1 Candidatus Azambacteria bacterium
TATCAGCTTTAATTTCATCTTGCCATAGACCCCCTTTAGCTAAAATTTCTTCTTGAGAAAGCGGATATAAGATTTGAGCCAAAGAATTATTATAAGCAAAATTGGAAAAGTTATAGGGAAAATATTCTCCGTAAATTCCTTGTTTTAAGAGTTTCTCTTTGAGATCATCGACAATTCTAAAATAATCATTGGGCAGATAAACTTTATTAAAAATGGCGTGGGAAACATTTTTTAGACCGACACAACCAAAACAGTTCAGGCAATTTTGACAAGAAAAAACATATTCGCAATCAATACAAGCTTTACTAGCATAACCAAATTTTACCTTGGAAGATCCGTTACCAACATTGGTAACTTCGTATAATTGATTAGATTTTCCAGAAAATCCGACATCCATGGAATCTTTTGTCATGATAATGAATTGCCCATATCTAATATTTTCCGAATTTTCAGCTTGAAATGACCAAAAAGCGTCTCGACAATTTTCTATATCACTACCAACCATATTACTTGATTGTTTAATTCGAACCGCTCTAATTGGCTGAGATTTTACTAAATCCCAAAATCTTTTCGTTGCGGTTTCAGTTTCACTTCTCTTTCCCAGATCAATTTCTTTTCTTTTAATTTCGTATTCCGCTTTACTAAGTTGTTGGTTAAAAAAACAATAACTTTTATTTCTTAAATTAACGCAACCAAAACAATTAGAGCAATTTCGGCAATCATAGAGAAAATCACTTTCTATGCAATCATTGGAAAAATATATATGAGTACACTTAAAACATTTTTTAGTCAGGACATTGTTATATCCTCCTTCAACAAAACAAGTATAATACGAATCAACCACATCTTTGGAACTAAAAGCTGCAATGCTGTACATAATATTCTCTGAATTCCAAGAACCAAAAACATAGTAACAATTTTTCAAATTGCCTCCAGAAAAACTATAATCGCTGTTGAGGCAATCAGTTCTTTTACGAACCAAAGGGTGTGGAACTTTTAAAAGCAATTGGTAATATTGATTTAAAAAATCTTTCTCTAATTCAACTTCGCTATTATATTCCAATAGGACTGGCTTTTTCTAGAATACTGTCGAGTAAGGTATCGAACTTTGGTGTTTTGGAAGGCATAAGAATAATCGATAATTTATAATTTTTAATTAGTTATTTCTTTCGTTTTTTTGAAAACTAAACATAACCACTCACTTTGACTTTCTTTTGGGTCTGATTTTTTTAGGTTAGCAATAAATAATTGTCTGGCTTTCTCACCCGAGAACCTGGTCCCCATAACGGGAATCTGATGAAAAGCAATTCTCTCTTTAAAACTTTTTCTACTTTCTATTTTCATTTACTAGTGTTATTCATCCGCAAACACCGGCAGCCCGGCTGGGGCGCCCATTTTTTTACTAGGAAGCAGTTTGATACTGGGAGAAGTTAAAACCATCTTAGTGGGAGGATGAAAAATGGTTGCTAATTCTTCCACATTCAAAATAATTTCTTTGGAAGCCCAATTAAAATTCCATAATTTAATATTAAGCACCTTACCCATAAAAGATTCCTCGGGCATTTTTCTTTCATGGAATTCATAAAGTAATCTTTGGCGTCGAGCTTCTTCTCTTCTCTCAAGGAAGATGTGGGGAAAGTCGATTAGTTTGGTTCGAGTTTCAACCTTACTATTACTTTTAAAAGAATTAGAGTCATTAGAAGAATATTGATTGAGGGCGCCCCGCAGACCTCGACGAGGAAAATTAGTACTATAGATGGCATTGGGTGAAAGATAAATATATCTGATGATGGTCTCAAAAGCCGGTTTTGAGATTTTATTTTCGAGTAATTCTAATTCTTGCTGTTCGTAAGTCGAAAGTGGTCGAGAACGAGAAACTTTAACTGGGACACCATCTTTGCCGGCGTAAGTCTCTTCTATTTTACCACTTTCTTTTAGTTCTTGGGCTCGGTGTTCGCCGGCATGAACCCAATGTTCAAGATGTTCATTAACGGCTGGTCGGATGAGTATTTGGAGATAAACTTTTTCTTTTCGATCAATTTTAGAAAAGGCTTCGATTAAAGAGGAGATGGGGTCGAGAGTTTCTTCTTCTTCTGGGGCAGTGGGAAATTCTGCATAAGTTCGAATTGGCCAATAATCCGGCTTGCTAAGAATAAATTCCGAGCCAAAAAAATTATAGTCTTGTTGGTAAATTTCACTAGTGTGTTCCGGGAGATCATGCAGATAATCTGGGACTTCGACTAATTCAATTTCGGGATACTGGCCATAAAAACAGGCTTGCGTCATTGATTTATGTTTTTCCGGACTTCTAATATAAAAATGAAGTTCACCGCCAAGACTAGCTATCTCCAGGGACCACCAAAGAGTTACTTCACCGTCCCAATAGATTTCAATGATATCATCGGCGCTGTTTTTGAGGGTATAGAGATTTAAAAGAACCTGTTCCATGGCCTTGGGTGTCTTTTTTATTTCTCGGGGCAATCTAATTTCATAAAGAACTCCACCATGAACCCAATCAATCCAGTCTTCTTCAAAAATTTTTCTCATTCGATAGACCCAAATTTCTTTAAAAGTCCAGAAAAGAATCAAGAAAAGCCAAAGCCACCAAAAATTGACTATTTGATTAAAAATGACCCCTAAAAACGGAACATAAACATCAGTAATGGGGAAATTGGTTTGATTGGGTACCATGGTCCTATTATATACCAAAAAGTAGTCTGTTGGCAAAAGTTTTTTTGGTGTATAATAGACTTTATGAAAATAACTTTTTTGGGGGCGACCAGTGAGGTGACGGGTTCTAATTACTTATTAGAACATGACGGAGTTAAAATTTTGATTGATTGTGGTTTATTTCAATCAGGGCGTTTTAGTGATCAGAAAAATTATCAACCATTTAAATTTAATCCCGCCGAAATTGATTGTGTGATCTTGACCCATGCTCATATTGATCATTCCGGTCGGATTCCAGTTTTAGTTAAACAAGGACAAGGGTTTCAGGGGGAAATATACGGAACCTCTCCGACTCTTGATTTTGTGGAAATTCTTCTTTCTGATTCTTTGCGGATTCTGGAGAAAGAAGCCCGGTATCATGATCGGGATCCAGTTTATAATGAAGCCAATGTGGCTAAGGCGGTCAGTTTATTTAAAAAAGTTGAATATAATAACGAAATATCAATTTCCCAAAATTTATCTTTTATCTTAAGAGATGCTGGGCATATTTTGGGTTCAGCAATTATCGAGATTTTTTACAGTAAAGGTGATGGTCCAAAAAAGAAGGCAGTTTTTTCAGGGGATTTGGGTAACTATCCCAATCCAATGTTAAAAAGAACTACTGAGGTTGATCAGGCCGATTATCTAGTGATGGAATCAACTTACGGTGGCCATCAACACGAAGACATTGAGTCTCGAGCCAAAATTTTGAAAAAGGTGATCACGGAGACGATCAATAACGGAGGAGTCTTGATGGTTCCGGCTTTTGCGATTGAGCGGACTCAAGAACTTTTAAGGGAGATCAATGAATTAGTGGAAAAAAAACAAATACCTCGGGTGCCAATATTTTTGGATTCACCCTTAGCGATTAAAGTGACTGACATCTATAAACAATTTCAGCGTTATTTTAATGAGGAAGTTAAAAAGGTGATCAAATCAGGCGATGATATTTTTCAATTTCCGGGTCTTAATTTTTGTTTAACCCCAGAACAATCAAAAAGGATTAATAGTATTCCGGCTCCGAAAATAATTATCGCTGGGAGTGGGATGTCTAATGGGGGACGAATTATTCATCACGAACGACGTTATCTTTCTGATCCTAAAAATACTTTGCTAATTATTGGTTACCAAGCCGCAGGAACCTTGGGTCGCAAGATTATTGATGGAGCAGAACGAGTGGAGATTTTAGGTGAAGCGATAAAAGTTCGAGCTCAAATCAAAAAGATCGGTGGTTATTCGGCTCATGCCGATCAAGATAAATTAATTGATTGGGTCAGACCAATGAAACAGTCTGTAAAGAAAGTTTTTTTAGTCCACGGTGAACCTGATTCAATGCAAATTCTAGCAACCAAAATCAAAAAAGAATTAGCTCTCGAACCAATAATTCCCAATTTCGGCGAGTCTTTTGAATTGGATTAATTAATCACTATTCGGTAATTTAATATTATTTACTCTCCTATTGGGACGGTCGTCTCGATAGGAGAGTAGGTGATAAAATCGGGTCTACATGATTATAAAAGATAAAAAAAAGAAAGGAGAAAAAATAGAAAAAATTTTAAACTTACTTCAAGGTGGGGCGGAGATGACTGCCAGTCTTTTGGATGTGTTTCTGTGTGATTATAATACTTCCTATAAAAAGATGCGAAAAGTGATGAGTGAACCGAGCACTTCGTATTTTAAGACAAATTGGGCTGAGGCTTATCGAGAACGTCAACAATTTTATAATATTTTAAATAAACTTAAAAAGAGTGGATTAATTTCTAAAAAGGAGATTAATAATTCATCCAAATGGTTTATTACTAAAAATGGTTTAGAAAAATTACAAATATTAAAAACTGGCAAAATGTTTGATATTCATTCTGCTGATTATTCATGGTATAAAAAAGAGTCTAGCGAGTTTTGTATTGTTATTTTTGATATTCCCGAAGATGATAGGCATAAAAGAAGGTGGATTAGGTCTGCTCTTATCAGTCTTGATTTCATGCTTTTACAAAATAGTGTTTGGATTGGGAAAAATAGTATTCCAGAACAATTTATCCATGATTTGAAGGAAAAAAAGATGCTTGATTATGTTCATATCTTTGGAGTAGGGGATCAGGGAACAATAGAAAAATTATTTAGTGATTAAGCGGTCACTCTCCTATTGGGACGGTCGTCTCGATAGGAGAGTACGGTGGCTAAGTTATTTTGTAACCTCTCACATTTCTACATATTCGTTCTTATTTTCTTGTCATTCTTCGCCCCCCGCAAAGCGGGGGCTCAGGATGACAGGTGTGAGTGATTAGTGCGCCAAGGTAAGCTTTAATAATGTAGTTGGTTAAAATCCAACCTATCAAAAGTCTAGCCAACAGGATAGTACGGAACTCTGCATTGTAACTGGTAACAGATACGATGAAGC
>JACQAJ010000048.1 GCA_016195045.1 Candidatus Azambacteria bacterium
AAAACTGGCTCTGGGAAAATGGCCAATTTTTTCACCAGTCATCGGCGCCATTAAAACATTTTTTGAAGAATACCAGATTAAATATCGAAAAAAGAATATTGTCATCGCCGGCCGAGGCGATCTCGTCGGTAAACCAGCCATTGCTTGGCTTCAAAAAGAAACTAATAAATTAAATCTGATTAACAGAACCACTAAAACGAAAGATATAAAGAAAATTATGGCCGAGGCTGATATTATTATTTCGGGAGTCGGCCAACCGAAATTTATTACCAGTAGAATGGTTAAAAAAGGAGTCGTGATCATTGACGCGGGTACTTCGGAATCAAAAGGAGTGGTCGTGGGCGATGCTGATTTTAAATCACTCAGTAAAAAAGCCTCTTATATGACGCCCGTTCCTGGGGGCATTGGGCCAATGACCGTCGCCATTCTTCTTCAAAATCTAGTCGTGCTTTCTAAATTGAAGAAATGAATTAATAGATTTAAGATTCAAGATTTAAGATTTAAGATTTAAGATTTAAGATTCAAGATTTAAGATTTAAGATTTAAGAATATGAAATAGATTTATGAATTATAATTTTTAAATTAATTTATAATTTCTTAATTTTTGCCGTCTTAAGTAAAAAATTCTTTTTTGAAACTACTGATCGACCAAGTCGTTCTTCTAACTTCTTTCTAGCTCCACCAGCAATATCACCACCAGCTTTTGCATCGGCTTTCAATTTTCCAACACCTTTTGAATCTTCCGTACGATGAATTTCTGTGGTAGCACGCTCTCCAAGCATATTAAAAATCAACTCAAAATCATCCATATGGTCACGAAGATTTTGTCGTTTTATTCCCTTTAATTTCTTATATTCACTCGGAGTGACCCCAAAAGTGGCTTTGGAAATTTCCGCTGTTAAAATTTCATAATCTTTATGTTCTTGGGCGCCTCGTTTTCTCCATTCATCAGTTAACTCTTCTCGAATAGCCATTCCCCGCATTCGTTTTTCAATCCAATCATCAGAATATCCTTGAAGTTGATAAAGCATTTTGGTACGTTTTGTCGCCAGTTCTGGATTTTCAATTTCCTGAACCCGTTCGTACCCAACTTTTGCCAGCCAGCGTTTCATAGGTTCAGCCTTAGGAGATGATATAGATTGAATTATACGAAATATGCTTTCAGTATTAGCACAATCAGTTTCATATTTTTTACCATCAGATGACTCTAATTTCAGTTGTCGACAAATTGTCGACAACTCAATCCCGTCATCGACCTTAACTCTAATCTTCATCCTATACCAATAATCACGAGGATCTGTGCTATCCGTAAGTGCAAAAATCACATCCACAACTGAAAACCACCACTCATTTTTATATAGTGTTTTACGAATCTTTTTACCCTTAAATAAGGAAATTTTCGTTATAATTTCTTCGGTCATCGTATCAAATTAATACAGAAATACTTCTACCAAGCTAGGTTACAAATTAGAAGCTAGGAGCTAGAATTTATAATTTATAATTTCCTCAGAACCTTATCAATTCTTCTAGCGATCTTAATAAAATCAACCTCTTTTTTTCCTCGAGTCGTTTCGGCGGCTGTCCCCAAACGAAGACCAGATGGATCTAAAGGACTCCGAGAGTCGCCAGGAATAGTATTCATATTAACGATAATCCCCTCTTTCTCTAACCGATCACTCGCTTGTTTCCCAGAAAGACCCGAACCGCCAGCCCAAGTATCTATAAGAAATAGATGGGAATCAGTGCCGTCAGTAATAATTCGCCAACCGAGATTTTTTAATTCCTTAGCTAGGGCTTGGGTATTTTTGATGATTTGTTTGGCGTATTTTTTAAAATATGGATTCATGGCTTCTTTCAGAGCGACTGCCACACCAGCAATATTATTTTCATGAGGCCCGCCTTGCATTCCGGGAATAATTATTTTATCAATTTTTTTAGGAAAATCTCGTTCGTCCCGTTTAGTAAAAATCATAGCTGAACGAGGCCCTCGCAGAGTCTTATGGGTCGTCGTCGTTACCACATCGGCAAATAAAAAAGGAGAAGGATAAACACCGCCCGCGACCAAACCAGCAAAGTGAGACATATCAACCATTAAAATTGCGCCTGATTTATTGGCAATCTCCCGAAATTTCTGAAAATCAATCACTCGAGAGTAAGCCGTAAAACCCGCCACAATAATATTAGGTTTTTCTTGAAGAGCGAGCTTTTCTAAATTATCGTAATCCAAAAGTCCCGTTTCAAAATTAACTTCATAAGGCACTTGTTGCCAAAATTTTCCCGTTACTGAAACATTTTGCCCATGAGTTAAATGCCCACCGGAAGAAAGTTTCATACCCATAATTTTACCTCCTAACGGAACGAGGGCTGAGTAAACTGCCAAGTTAGCGGGACTACCAGAAAGTGGTTGAACATTGACTGACCATTGATCTTTATTTAATTTAAAAAGTTTCAAGGCCCGATCAATCGCCAATTGCTCAACCTGATCAATTATAATATTACCGCCGTAAT
>JACQAJ010000049.1 GCA_016195045.1 Candidatus Azambacteria bacterium
TGATTAATTTCTGATCGAAAATCTGTTTCTGATTACTGGAATCAAGGTAACGGAAAAAATACCAGGTTGAATCTAGAAAATTATCAGAAACATCAGTTTCTCGTTTGGCTTTTCTCTGACATTTAGGACATTTTGTCTCAGAAAAAGACTTTAATGACGCCAAGGGTGACTCCCCTGTTCCTTGAGGACGGAAGTTTTTTAGATTAGGAAGCTCAACGGGTAAATCTTTTTCCGAAACCGCAAACCAACCTGGATTTTCCAATTCTCCTAGATTGAAATTCTTTTTATTTCCAGTTTTACTTTTAGTTTTTAGTTTTTCATTTTTAGTTTCCTCAGCGCAAGATTCACAAAAGATCATGGGAATCGGTGGTCCCCAATAACGTTGCCGAGAGATCAGCCAATCACGCAGACGATATTTAGTCTTTTTAACACCACCAACAAACTTTGTTATTTGTTCTTTAGCCCTTTCCGATTCCAAACCATCAAATTGACCTGAAGCGACTAGATGGCCTTGACCCGTATAGGCGCTTTCAAGAATCGGACAAGTGACCGCTGGATAATTGGGGCAAATAACTATTTTGATAGGCAAATTAAATTTCTTAGCAAAATCATAATCTCTTTGATCATGAGCTGGGACGGCCATAATGGCACCCGTCCCCACTCCCCCTAAAACATAGTCAGAAACAAAAATTGGTAATAACTCTTGGTTAGCTGGATTGATGGCTTTAATTCCTAATAATTCCACGCCGGTTTTTTCTTTCGTCTCATTGGTTCTTTCGATTTCGGTCTTGGCTTTTGTCTCTTCTATATATTTTTTAACTTCTTCAAAATTTTTGATTTTTAAAAGATCCTTCGCTTCGCTCAGGATGACAGATGGAATTGTTGTCTGGAGAAGCGAAGCGATTAACTCGTGCTCTGGCGCAATCACAACATAAGTCGCCCCAAAAAGTGTATCGGGTCTAGTTGTAAAAACTTCGAGATCTTCCTCAACGTTTAACTTTTCACTTTTTACTTTAAACTTTATGAGTGACCCCTCTGATTTACCAATCCAATTTTTTTGAGCAATTTTAACTCGTTCGGACCAATCTAACTGGTCCAGATTTTTTAATAATTTTTCGGCGTAAGTAGTAATTTTGAAAAACCATTGCTCTAACTCTTTTTGAATCACCTGATTACTGCAACGTTCACACTCACCACTAATAACTTGTTCATCAGCTAAAACCGTCTGACAAGACAAACACCAATTGACGGCTTGTTTTTTCCGGTAAGCCAATCCCCGATTAAAAAGTTGGGTAAAAATCCATTGAGTCCAACGATAATATTCTTGATCATAGGTCTCCAGTCTTTCGTCCCAAGAAAAACCATTGCCAATCGATTCTAATTGTTTATAAAATCGCTTTTCCGATATTTTTGATTGTTTCTTGGGATGAACATTAATTTTTAAAGCATAATTCTCGGAATGAATGCCAAAACCATCTAAACCAATCGGCTCAAAAACATTATAATCCCGCATTCTTTTAAAACGCCCATGAATATCACTCCCGGTAAAAGCATACATATTGCAAACATGAAGTCCTTCAGCTGAAGGATAAGGAAACATCATTAGATTATAAAAATTCTTTTTCCCCGAGGACCGCCCTAGGGGATTTTTTAAATTTGGCTCGTAAATTTTTTCTTCTTGCCAAACCTTAGCCCATTTTTTCTCAATTTTTTGGTGATTATATTTCATAAACAACAGAACCTAAAAATATAAAATTTGATTACTAATATATAATTAGATTATCAAGAGAAATGACATTTGGCAAATTTAAGTCTCCTTCAATCGTATAATGTCCCTTTATTCCAAATATCAACTACTCTCCCAGAAAAACGACCGTTTTTTTAGGAGAGTAGTAGTTAGGGTAGTAGTTAGATCTGTTTCCTAATGAGTTTTCATCTATTTGGGCGTCATTTGGCCCGCACTAATTTCAGAACTCCTCGAGATACATTCAGTATTCCTTGTCGTTCTTCAATCGTTTTGGTTCATTTCAGCTCAAATGATATCCAAACTAAATTAGAAAATCATTAGGAGACAGGTTTAGTTGATTATTGAATAATTTCTTTAATGGTTCCTTGATTGCCAACTCCAAAAATATGAACGTAATCAAGCATCTTCCTATCTTTAAGATCGTGAATTAATTGCCCTGGAATAATATTTTTCCCAATCCAAACACTATTTTGTAATAGAGAAAAATTAAGACTTTTCAAGACGAACCTTATCCATTCTCGTTTACGCCTGTCTTTTTCTGGAATATCGAAGATAACCATAAAAAACTCATTGGATTTCTTTTTATGCCCTGAATAATCAGCAGAATATCTACTAAACAGTTTATGGGATTTGAGTGCTTGTAATTTATTTAAACCTTTTTTAGTAATAGACCAACTAGATGAAGTATTTTTTATTTCTTTGGCAACTAGACCTTCTTTTTTAAGTTTATTTAAAACATTATAAAACTGTTTGCGTTCTCTATAGGCCTCTGCCCAATTTGTTTTAAAATATAAAGCACCTTCTCCGTCAATCATCTTTCTCATCTTCTTATAAGAAGTATTATAATCACAAAGAAAAACATCTAAAATACTGGCAGTAATTTCAGCTCCACCCTGAAGTAATCCTAAAATTTTTTCTATTTTTCCTTCTTTCATTTTTTATTACTGACAAACATACCTTAATAGATAAAATATAACACTATTATCTTCACTCTCCTAATATGACGATCGTATTTTTAGGGGAGTAGTCAATAAAAATCACGCGCTATGGGAAATTTAGCTTAATAAGCTATAATATGTTCTATATGACCTTAAAACTCAATTCCAAGAAATGTTTGCCATGTGAGGGTGGCGTGGCACCTCTCACTCCTGACGCCATTCAAACCTATAGCACTGAAGTAAAAGACTGGACAGTGACAGAAGATAGTAAAAAGATCCGACGAGAATTTATTTTTAAAAATTTTGTTTCCGCTCTAGAATTTGTTAATAAAGTGGCCGATCTGGCTGAACAAGAAAATCATCATCCCGACATTCATATCTTTTACAATAAAGTAGTTTTGGAATTATGGACCCACGCCATCGGTGGTCTTTCAGAAAATGATTTTATTGTGGCCGCAAAAATCGATGTGCAGAAGCTAGAAACTAGAAGTTAGAATCTAGAATCTAAAAGTTTTGAAATGATTAAATTATTCTAACTCCCAACTTCTAACTCCCAACTTCTAACTTCTAGTTTCTAGCTTCTGGATTCTATCCGCCAGCTGGCAGACTAACTTCTAATTTTTATGAAAATAATCTCTTGGAATGTTAACGGCCTACGAGCTGTCTATAAAAAAAATCAATTCTTGCCTTTATTCCAATTCAATCCGGATATCGTTTGTTTACAGGAAATAAAAGCCGAAGAAGCACAAATACCAGAAGAGGCTCGACTGATCCCTGGTTACCAATCATTTTTTAATTCCTCCAAAACTAAAAAGGGTTATAGCGGGGTGGCCATTTATACAAAAATAAAACCAGATAAAATCGAATACGGAATGGGTACTACCCGTTTTGATGACGAAGGTCGGATGTTAAGTATTTATCTGGATGACTATGTCATTATCACGGTCTATTTTCCTAATGGCGGGGCTGGTCCCGAGCGATTACAATATAAACTCGATTTTTACGATGGCTTTTTGTTTTTTATTGAAAAATTAAGAAAAGAGGGAAAAAAAATAATTTTTTGTGGCGATGTCAATACTGCTCATCAAGCGATTGATTTAGCTCGTCCCAAAGAAAATGAAAAAAATACCGGCTTTCTGCCGATTGAACGCGCTTGGATTGATCAGGTCATCAATCATGGTTATATCGATATCTTTCGTCAACTCAATCCAGAAGTTGTTGATGCTTATACTTACTGGGATAGGAAAACCGCCGCTCGAGACCGCAATGTTGGCTGGCGAATTGATTACTTTTTTATTAGTCCTAATTTGAAAGATAAAATTATTGAAACCAAAATCTTATCTGACTACGAGGGTTCTGACCATTGCCCAATAATATTGGAAATAGCAATATAGATACAATTCGGTTATTTATTAACGGGTTAACGAGTTAACGGGTTGTGATTTATGTTGAAAAACACGTTAACACGTTAACAAACTATTTTAAATTCTTTTCACGTATTCCCCTCTTTCTGTATTGACTCTAATGATATCATCCACCTCGATAAAAAGAGGGGTCGATATTTTGGCTCCGGTTTCAATAGTCACAACCTTCGATCCGCCTTGAGAAGTATTACCGCGAATCGCTGGGGGCGCCTCAACAACTTTATAATCGCCAGTGACTGGTAATTCAATATTGATAATCTTACCTTCATCGGCGTCTTTCCCTTGACTGGGAAAAAACCTGATCGCAATAATTTCAGTGGCTGGTTTTAAAAAATTTTTTGCCTCACCGATCACCTCTTCGGAAAGCATAAAACGACCCTTTTTATCATTATCTTTAAACCAAAATTCATTTCGATGAGAATACAAAAACTCCGCCTTAGTTTTAATAGAACCACCACGGCCTTGATGCGAATGACTAATTGATAAGACTTGAATTGGAGCCTCTTCAAAAACAATCAGAGAACCATTTTTAACTTCATTAATTCCAAGCACAGAATAATTAAAAATTAATAATTATTCATTATTAATTAATTTTTAGTATCTTAATAACCTTTATTCCTCGAGGTATTTTCACTTCAATAACATCGCCAGCTTTATGCCCTAATAAAGCAACACCTATTGGAGATTGATTGGAAACCTCGCCTTGGGTTGGATTACTGTCTTGAGACCCAACTATCCAAAAAACTTCTTTTTTACCATCAATACTAACATCAACACTGGAACCAATTCCAATAGAATTAGTACTTATTGGTGTTGTTATAATAAGAGCGTTCTTAATAATATTATCAAGCTCGATAATTTTTCTTTCATTTCTTTCTTGATCCTCTCGAGCAGTGGTATATTCAGAATTTTCAGACAAATCACCGAGCTTTTTAGCCTCTTCGAGACGCCGAGCGATTTCTTTTCTGCCGCCAATCTCTAACCTTTTTAGTTTAGATTTTAATTCATCTAATTTTTCTTTTAAAATGTAATTCATAATTTTTAAGTCGTAGGTCGTAGGTCGTAGATTATTAGAAAAATTTCTAACCACCTACCACCTACCACCTACCACCTACCACCTACCACCTAATTTTAATTTGTACCACTCAAAGAAATCTCTTACGACTGGCGCCGCCGTCGTTCCGCCGCCCAAACCGCCGTCAATCAGTATACCCAAAACAAACCTTGGATTATCATAGGGAGCAAAAGAAATTGTCCATGATCTATTTATTCCCCCCAAATCAGCTGTTCCTGTTTTAGCCCCGACGGCAAAAGTCAAGCTATTTAAAACTCGGCCAGTACCATATTGAGCAACATCTTTCATTCCTTCTTTTATAGACTCAAAATTAGATTGATCTATCGGAATTGTATTGACTAATACTGATTCAAAATTTTTAATGACTTTTGAGTTACTATCAACTATTTTATCCACTAAAAAAGGTTTAAATATTTTACCACCATTTATAATAGAAGCAATGGCCATGGTCATTTGAAGTGGAGTCGTTGTTATCATAGCCTGGCCAGTCGCTAAATTATAAGTATCACCAATAAACCATCTTTCTTTAAAAATCTTTTCTTTCCAGATAGGACTGGGAACAACCCCCGCTTTTTCCCCAGGTAAATCAATATTAGATAATTTTCCTAAATTAAAAAGACTAAGATAATGGTCGATAGAATCAACCCCTAACCCTTGAAAATTTTTATAACCGCCGCCAATGGTAAAGAAAAAAATATTTGAAGAAACCGCTAAAGCTTTTCGTAAATTGACAATTCCATGATCAGCCCAATCTCTAAATTGATAAATCACTGAAGAATCATAACGACTAACTATCTTAATGTTCTCCGAAGAATTAATCTTGGTATCCTTAGTGATAATTCCCTCTTGTAAACCAGCAGAGGCAATTAATGGTTTAATAGTTGATCCAGGAAAATATTCCCCGCTAATCGCCCGATTAAAAAGCGGATTTTTCTTATCAGAAAAAATTTTCAGTATTAATTTTTGCTCAATCCCGCCATCCTGATTATCTAAATTTAAACTCTTACTGTTAAAATTGGTAAAAATATTATTATCATAATCTGGCACACTGACTAAGGATAGAATTCGACCAGTGGAAGCCTCAACCAAAACAGCTGCCCCACCATAAATACCACTCTCTTTAATCTTCTCCGATAAAAGTTCGTATAATTTTTTCTGAGCATCGAAATCAATATTTAAAATTAGATTATTCCCCGAAGAAGGCTGAGTAAGAACTTTTTCTCTTTTAAAAGAAGTCGAAGCATCAACCTCAATGACTCGTCGGCCATTCTGACCACGAAGTTCTTTATTATAAAATAACTCTAAACCACTTTTACCGATATAATCATTGATATAAGAATCCTTATCACGATTTTTATCTTCTTTAGAGATTCTCCCGATATAACCCAAAATATGAGCCAAACCAGCCCCTTCTAGATAACGCCTTCTCGAGCTCAGGTCAACTTTAATACCCTCAAAATTAATAAGTTTATCCTTAAGAAAGAGGATTTTTTTTAGATCGGCGCTTGAAGCCAATAAAACTGGATTGGAACTATCGTAATCAAGATTATCCAAGATTTCATCAACCTTTTCTTTAATTGAAACATCGCCATCAGCAATTAATTCCGACAAACTTTTATCCAGATCCTGATTAAAATCTTTAGGAGTAATTAAAATATCAAAAGTCGGCTCATTGAAGACCAATTGT
This sequence comes from Candidatus Azambacteria bacterium, assembly GCA_016195045.1. Classification (GTDB taxonomy): domain Bacteria; phylum Patescibacteriota; class Minisyncoccia; order GWC2-36-17; family JACQAJ01; genus JACQAJ01. The sequence continues at coordinate 6,872 of JACQAJ010000049.1, forward strand.
TTTTTATTTTTATCATAAATTATTCCACGTACTGATTTAACTTGATAAATCCGCGAGACATTTGCTAATGCCCGCTCTTTATTTTTATTATTACGGGCAAAATTAAGATTATAAATTTTAAAAGATAGAATAAAAAATACTAATAGAAAAAGTGCGAGCAATGATTTCATTGTTAATACCGGAAATTCAAACTCAATCTTAAAATCTGAAATTGAATTATGACGACTCGCCACTTCCGAATCTAAAAATAGGTCTTCTGGTTCAATATCATGCTTCAAAATTTTTCTAACTTTTTTATATTTATTTAACATATTTTACATTAAATTTATATAGTCCATAAATTAGCACCAACAAAATTGTTTGCCAAAATCCCAAATTCAATAAATTTTTAAAATAAAGATTATTAAATATAATATTAAGACTCAAAAAACCTAACAAAAAATAAATTTTAACTAAAAACACAATCAATAGCTGATAAAGAATTATCATTGAAAAACTAAACGGAATAATACTTAATAAATTGATAGTTATAAAATTTCTAATAATTAAGACTGTCAAAAAAGTAATTATCATATAAGCAATCACAAAAATACTGATTGGAAAAATCGAATTCAATCCAGAAAAAATCCCCAGAATTAAAGCCAAAGGAATACTTTTCCTATAATCAGGCTTTAAAAAGGCAAAAATCAAGAGAAATAATAAATTAAAATCAAACCACCAATAGCTAAAAAACTGGTAATTAAGGGTCAAAATATTAAAGAAAACAATTAAAATAAAAAGTATAAATAGTATTTTCATGAGTCTAGCTTTTTAGTATTTGAATTAGGCAATAGTAATAAAAATGAAATATAGCTACAAACTGCCGTTCAAAATTGAAAATTCGGCTCATTTTGAGCTTTGATTTTTTATTTTTACATTAAGATTAGCAATTTTAATTAAGATTATTAATTACAATTACTGTTCTTAAATTTTTAATATTGTTTATTTCTTAATCACAAAAACTTCGTAGTTGTTTTTAAAATCAGTCGAAAAATTACCGTAAGCAGAATTAAAAATATCACCCTCTACTATTTTATAAATCTTTCCTAAAATTAACCCATCAATTTGACTATTACCAGTGGTTAAGACTATCTCTCCAACTTCTACCTTGATATTTTTTTCAATTAAGTCAACTATGAAAGAGCTGTTGTTCCCATGCTCAACTAAAGCCGATATTCCGCTATGGAGCAACCTAACCGAAAGCGGTGAACTAAAATTATAAACTAAATCAACCATTGAAGAATTTTTATAAGTTTTAATAATTCTTCCAATCAAAAAATTATTGCTATCGATCACTGCTAGTCCGTCCTCTAGTCCACTATCACTCCCTTTATTTAACATTAAATATGATGGCGAAAGCAAAGAATCGTGACTAATAATCTTGGTTTCAATAAACTTATAATTTTTGCTAACCTCCATTTTTTTCACCCCTTCAATTAATTCCAGCTCTTTAATTTTTGATTTTAAATTAACAATTTCACTTACTAGATTTGAATTCTCTTTTTCGAGTAACTTATTTTCATTATTAAAATTAAAAGTGTTTGAAAATTTCACTCCCAAACCGAAAAGAGACTCTTTCAATTTTACTACCTTACTTGAATAAAAATCCTTTATAAAAAAATCTAATTTATAAACATCAAATAGAACCAAAATAAAGACGATAATAATAGTAATTAAAAAAGTTTTTCGCATAAAAGCTAGAATATACAATATAGAATATAAAATAATTTCACAATCCAAAAATTTCTATATTTTATATTCCACTTTCTATATTCTATTCCTACCGGATCGTCACCAATACATCTCTTAGAAAATCAAGATCCTCTAAAATAATTCCAGTTCCCCGAACAACCGCCGTCAACGGATCTTCAGTAACTCGAGTATGTATTTTTGATTCTTGCGTAACCAAACGATCGAGACCTCTTAATAAACTCCCTCCGCCAGCTAAAACAATTCCATCATTCATAATATCAGAAATCAATTCTGGCGGGGTTTCTTCAATTGTCTGTTTAATTAAATCAATAATAACCCTAACTGAATTCTTAATGGCCTCCCGAATTTCAATATCATTGACAATGATTTCTTTTGGCAAGCCAGTAACTAAATCCCGGCCTCGCATCCCAATTTTTAAAATTTCTTTGACCGGAGTCGCTGAACCAATACTAATTTTAACTTCTTCAGCTGTCCTTGGTCCTAATAAAAGATTGTATTTATCTTGGGCCCAGCGGATAATATCTTCATTCATTCTCTCGCCAGCTACCTTAATACTTCGAGAAACCACGATACCACCCAATGATAAGACAGCCACATCAGTAGTTCCCCCGCCAATATCGACAATCATCGATCCTTTTGCCTCTTGAATTGGTAGCCTTGCCCCCACCGCCGCCGCGACTGGTTCTTCAACTAAATAAACTTCCCTGGCCCCAGCATTATAAGTGGCGTCCTCAACTGCCTTCTTTTCGACCTCAGTAATCATTGAAGGAATACCAACTACCACTCGAGGACGAGGAATTGAAAAAGACCCTTTATGGACTTTATTAATAAAATATTTAAGCATGCTTTCCGTAATTTCAAAATCAGAAATCACTCCTTGAACCAATGGTTTAATAGCAACAATATGAGAAGGCGTTCGACCAACCATCTTTTTGGCCTCTAATCCGACCGAGAGAATTTGCCCGCTTTTTTTATTTAACGCCACTACTGACGGTTCGGTAATAACAATCCCCTGTCCCTTGACATAAACTAAAGTACTAGTCGTTCCGAGATCAATTCCAATATCTTTTGAGAATAAGCCTAATAATTTATTAATCATTCCACTATAATATACGAATCTTAAAAGAAGTCAAAGACCAGTTTCTGGACTATAAATTATAGTATTGCCAGCCAATGGCAACCCTTAAGTTCAACATTGAATTGCAACGCTTAGTATCTCATCCTAAGCAGTCTGAAAAACAAAAAAACTATTATTGGGAAACGATTCCCAAAGAATTTACGATAGAGGCTTTAGTAAGTTTCTTAAATTTACCGACAGCGATGTTAAGACCAGAGAGACTAATTTTACCAATTCTAATCCTAGTCAATGAAATGGCGTTGTAACCAAAAACATTGCACATCTTTCTGATTTGCCGATTCTTTCCCTCAATCAGAATGATAGAAAAAGATTTGTCAGATATTTTCTTGACTGTTGCTGATAAGGTCTTATAACCATCAAGCATAACTCCCAATCTTAGATGCTCTAAAAATTTCTCGGTTAAACTTTTATCAACCCCAACAAGATATTCCTTTTCCATCTTATTTTCTGCTTTTAAAATCTTATTGACGATTTCACCGTCATTAGTCAAAATCATTAAACCGGAAGAGGCCACGTCTAATCGCCCAACCGGATAAACTCTTTCAGGATAATTGATTGACTGAATAATATTATTTTTCGCCAAAGAATCAGTTGTCGAAATAACCCCAATTGGTTTATAAAAGACCAGATAAATTTTTTGATCATTTGATTCGACCAGTAATTTTCCTTGAACTGAAACTCGATCACCTTTTTCCACCTGATCTCCTAGAACAGCGATTCGTTGATTAATTTTAACTTCTCCTTTTTCAATCAACCGATCCCCTTCCCGCCGAGAACAATAATTTACATAAGTTAGATATTTGTTGATACGCATCATAAAAGTTAACTGGTTAATTTATTAAATTACCTATTTAAATTACCCACATTTTTTAGAAGATAGTCTCGGTAATTTGTCGGGTCACCGGTACGAGTTTATTAACTAAGCGATTAGCCGTCTCAGTGATGGTTTCATAAACAGTTTTGGTGACGGGAATAGTTTTGGTCACGAAGGTGGTAACGGTGTCATAGACGGTTCGGGAAACTCGATTGATGACTTCGATGGTCTTTTGAATTGGACGGACAACTGTTTCATGGATGGTCTCATAAACGGTTCGAGCGACTGTTGTCCATTGAGGAATTAATTGAGTAATCCAATGAATAAATCGTCCCCAGCCAATTCGAATAGTGCGGGGAATCCAACTCAAGACCGTCTCATAAACAGTTCTCATGACTTGTTTGGCTTGCTGAACCGTCTCATAAACCGTGGTGGTCAG
>JACQAJ010000060.1 GCA_016195045.1 Candidatus Azambacteria bacterium
ACTTAATGAACACTGTTTATCGAAGAGCCGTATGAGGGAAATCTTCACGTACGGTTCAGTGAGGGGCTTCAGCTCTTCGTCAGCTGACGAGGGGGCGAGGGGTCTACTCTATCACTGGCTTTTCAATAAACCATAAATTAGCACTTCGGATATATATTTATTGACTTATTTTTCTATTTTGTCTATACTAAATATATGGAAAATTTAATTAAAAGAGAAATAGATATAGAAAATTTTATTCAAATTGGCAAGATTTTAATTATTTATGGCCCAAGGCAAGTTGGTAAGACAACATTGATTAATACTTTTCTTAAGCAATTTACTGGTAAATATAGGGTCTATAATGGGGATAGTCTAACTACTCAAGAAATATTTTCTTCCCAACGAATTGAAAAGATCAAAGAATATGTTGAGGGTCTTGATTTGCTTTTTATTGATGAAGCTCAAAATATCAAAAACATCGGTCTCAATTTAAAAATTATTATTGATACTTACCCTCAATTGAAAGTAGTGGTCACTGGTTCGTCATCATTCGATCTGGCGGGTCAGATAGGAGAGCCGTTGATGGGCCGAAATATTTTACTTAATCTTTATCCACTCACCGATAATGAAATACGGCAGTCAAATTATTTTAATCCGGTATTTAATTTAGACTATTTGTTACGTTTCGGAAGTTATCCGGAAGTAATACTTAAAAATACTGTTGAGGAAAAAATCATTAAAGTAAAAAATCTAGCCGAGTCATTTCTTCTTAAAGATATTCTTAAATTTGAAAATCTTAAAAAGCCAGAGATACTTTTAAACCTGTTACGAACCTTGGCCTATCAGATAGGGAATGAAGTGAGTATTCATAAAATTAGCAAGGAATTGAAAGTGCATAGTAGAACCATTGAACGCTATATTGAACTTCTCGAACAGTCATTCGTTATTTTTAGACTTAAAAGTTATAACAATAATTTACGTACCGAGATTAGAAAAAAAAGTAAGCTCTATTTTTATGATCTTGGTATACGAAATGCTATTATCAATGATTTTACGGAGACTAATCTTCAAACCAATGGACTGCCAAGAAGAGATTTAGGCAGTTTGTTTGAAAATTTTGCTATCGTGGAAAAATTAAAAAGTAATACGTATACAAACAAATTTTACCAAACTTTTTTCTGGAGAAATATTGAGGGCAAAGAAATTGATTATTTGGAAAAATGGAATCAAAAAGTTAATGTGTATGAATTTACTTTGAGTAATGCTAAAAAGAAAAAAATCCCCAAAGTATTTATTGAAACAAACAAAAACTTAAAGGTAAATTTTCAGGTTATCACGGCAGAAAATTATCGAGAATTTCTCGATCGTCGCTAGGATTATAAAAGACTAAGAATAAATGCTTAGAAGTGTGAACAGAATGTAGGGTGTTAATCTGTTCAAGCTGCTGAACATAATTCATGGTTAATTATGTTATAAATTTTCTAATATTAAAATATAAAAATATCTTTGTCACCAAATTCAGACGGCTGTCTAAAATAGGTGACAAAGATAGGCCAGTGTATAATCTTGACATTTATTTGATTTATGCTAAGGTTTTGATGACAGGATTTGAAACTTAACAATTATTAAAGGAGGAAGGGCGATGATGATGGAAAGAATTGAACGAGAGGAAAAGAAAAGAAAAAACAGGGCAAGAAATAGGATGATTGTTTTGAAGACCATCAAATGGTTTTCGACCTTGGTTTGTTTCGTTATTTTTGCCAGCCCCTTCATTGGCTGTGCGGGGATTCAACAAACTAAGGAAGAACCGATTCACGCCGAAAGAGGTTCTGGTCTTACCCTTTGGAAAATTCCAATAATTGGATTTGGTTCATGGGGAGAAAAAAAAGAAACCTTGCTGAACGAACCCTATTTGTCATCTGAAAGAGCAATTAGCGGAGTAACCGCTCTTGTTCTTAACCAGAATCAAGAGGCTAGACATAGGTTTTTGATATACGAGGGTTCTTATAATCGAGACCAACTATTTTCAATTAACGACGGAGGCCCTCGATTAAGAGTTGAACCAATGTTTCGGGGTCAGATTGGAGTGGCGGCTGCATCAAATATGGCTAGTTACGGAGAAGTAAGAAATTTGTTGCCACGTACTTCCTATACTGTCTTGGTTTTTTCCGAGACACAGTTTTTGGGGAAGTTATTGGATGTGAGTACCATAACTTTTTCAACTGGTAATGATAATCTTAATTCCTGTTATCAGTTTTGGAATAAGAGGCAGTGTGCGGCAGCCATTATTTATTTACCAATGGTCTCACAGCAACTGCAGACATTCCGTTTTGATAAGACTATTGATATGGGGGCCTTCATTGACTCCCTTTTCTAGTAGTCATATGGTGCGTCGATAAGGCCTTGGGGTGAGTTTAAACTTGCTCTAAGGCCTTTTTGTTTCTATATTTAATTTTCCTAGTATTATACCAAAAATTTTATTGGTTTTTAAATTGTATATGATATAATTGTATATGATATAATATATCTAGTAGATTTAATTGTGGCTTGCCACAACGTGATTAATTTATGAAACTAGTTAAAGAAAATAATCGAAGAATAATTTTAAAGACGATTTTCTTTTGGGTAGGAATAAGCAGTCTTGTTTTAGGCTCTTATTTTCTTTTTAAATCTAAAAACACAGTCTTATCAAAATCCAATAATTCCAATAAAGATATTGCTTCACTAGAATCCGTTGGCAAGAGAGACTATAATGGAGATAGTTTAAAAGATTGGCAAAAAGTATTACTTAAGATTAACCCAATTGATACAAATAAAAATGGGATCATTAATAAAGAAGAAATAGCTAAGTCGGAAAATTCAAAAGATGATCAATCGATCAAAGTTACGACTAGTAATTCTGTAGATAAAAGTAATTCAACCAATTATCTGGCTAAACAATTAGCACAACAGATGGTTGATTCAAATTTAGACCCTAAAACAATGTCTCCGCAAGATATTTTAAAGAATCTTTCTTCAAAAGATCTAAGTGAGTTAGATTCTTTAGGGTTGAGTTATGAACCAACTAAATTTAAAGAAAGTGATTTTCAGAAAATACCTACTACTAAACAAAACGTTCTTAATTATCTAAAAGAATTAGATAAGATAATTAGTGAGGGCAGAGGTGAAAATGATGAGACTTTTGCCAATGCACTTAAAACGAAAGATTTTTCAGAAGTAAAAATAATTATTAATGAATACCAAAAAAATATTAATGATCTTAAGAAAATAGAAATACCTGATAAATTTTCGACTCTTCATATGGAATTATTAAATATTTTATCTTTGATTAAATTTGGGTTAGAGAGTTTCACTGCCCTCGAGATTGATCCCGTGAAATCTTATATGGGACTCGAGACTTATAATAGAGTTATAAAAATTGGATTTGATTTTCCTCAAAAATTAATTGATCAATTAAATAAATTATATTCTCCAAAATGAATTCACTCTTTTTTATTAATTATAAATATTTTAGAAACATCGGTGCTTCTTTACTGCTTTTAATATTTATTTTCACCAGTATTTTAGGTGGCCTTTTTATTCCCAAAAAGGTTGAAGCTTTAAATTTATTTTCTCCAGTTAAAAAGGCCTTAGAGGTTGTCCTTAAAATTGTCATTCCAGCTCTGACTAAATTTGTTGTGGAAAATCAAGAATTGGTAATAGCCGCTGCGGGTGCTTGGGGATGGTCTGCAGCACCAGTAGAAAAAAGAGCCGAGGTTCTTAAGACAGTTAAGTCGGTAGCGACAACTACTTTACTGACACTTATTACTAATGATATTATTACTGAAATCCAAGGAGGCACACCAACCTTTATAGGTAATTGGGGTAAATTTTTCGATACAATTGGAAATGAGGTGTTGGGTAAGTTTTTTAGTGAGCTAGCTGGTTTTGATTTGTGTTCAGCCTCTGCTCCTAATATTAGGGTTTTATTTAATAAGCCAGGAAAATTTGATCAAAAAATTTCTTGTACTTTATCTGGTTCCATAGCTAACATAACTGGAATCTTCGATAATTTTAATGCCAATGGATTAGAAAGTTGGATTAGTTTAACGACTGAACCCCAGAATAATTACTATGGCCAGTATTCTATGCTCCAGTCTAAACAAATAGACGATCTGGCTAAAGCTAAAGAGAGTGGAAAATCCGAAGCGACTTCCGGGGGTGGTTTTCTAGGAAGAAAGTGTACTCAGGTCGATAAGGATGCAGGCAAGTGTGCCAATGTGGGTGATATTATGACCCCCGGTTCTATTGTTGGCGGAACACTTCAAAATGCACTTAATGCTCCAGGAGAGTTTATGAGTAAAATATCTGCTAATATAGTTGAAGAGATTCCTGAGGATTATCAACCCTATGCTGATGCTATTGTAACGGCATTTTTGTCACAGGCTCTACAGACTACAATGCAGGCTATGTTAGGCCGTAAACCTGATACTAATTTTGAAGCAGCTGTACCTGAGATTAATAATGTGGAAACTAAAGAATCAATCGATGCTTTTTACTTACCCAGAGCTAATACTCTTAGTAAATCTTTGAATAATTTAAAGATTCTTAGTGGTGACGTAGCTACCTTCCTATCAGGAATAAAAATTAAAGAAGAAAGTCTTTTAGATAATTCAAAGAGATTGTTTAACAAAGAACCAATTTGTTCGCTTCCGTCTTTTGAGACTTCCTTGAAGACTTCTGAAGTAATCTCCGATAATACAACCAACCAAGAATTTACTCTTAGTGCCACTGGGGTTGGAAAAGCGTTACTATCTAGAACTGCTGTTCAGAGCGTACCACCTCCATTACCTGTTACTATTGCCGTTACTACTATTGTTACTTCCAAGACCGCTGAAATTATTCCAGAAATTCCTTTCTATTCAACTGATTTACCGTTCTTATTGGGCGATTCTACTCAGAAAAATGATGCTTATATCTTAACCCTTAATGATTATAAGAGTAGCCCAACACAAGCTAATTTGAATAAAGTAAAGCCTGCTGGGAAAAAAGTAATAGACTCGATTAATATTATTTTAGCACCCTATAGTCTTAATGCTACTGATTTAGATAGTGCCTTTGCTTTTTTGGGGCAAGTTTCTGATTTAATTTCAGATAAGTTTGGTAAAAAAGAATTTGAATCTTTTGACCCAGCTGATCCAGCAACCACTAATTTAAATAAAGAAAGTTATTATTATAAATCTAATGTGATTCTTCCCGGTCTTGATAAAGATTTAAATCAGGCAATCAGTCTTTGTAATTAAGTAATTTTATTTTTATGATTGGTGCTCTATTGGCAGGTACAATTTATCCGATATTATTTATAGTTAAGTTTTTTTTGGATGCTATAATAGCCTTGGTGGCTGGGCTCATTAATATTATTATAAATCTTAATGGCTTTGTTAATATCCCGATAGTTCAAGCTGGTTGGGCAATAACTTTATCATTTACTAATTCATTTTTCGGACTAATTTTGTTAGTCATTGCTTTCGGGATTATTTTAGGAATTGAAAAATTCGGCACCAAACAATTAGTTATAGATTTAATTATTTCCATTCTTTTAATAAATTTTTCTCTAGCTATTGCTGGAGCGGCGATTGATTTTTCTCAAGTTTTAACTCAACAATTTTTATCACCATTAAATCAGTATGGCGGTATATCAGAGAGTCTCTTGGGGGCGTCAAAAATTGTTATAGTAAATAAACCAGCAGATGTAAATTCTAGCTCATGGCAGAAAGCAAAAGAATTAGCCAAAGATATTACTCTTGGTCCTATTTCCCTAACAACGGATATACTATTTACTGATATTTTTCTACTAGTGATTACTTTTGCGCTTTTGGCAATGGTTATTACTTTATTTTATCGGATAGTTATGTTATGGATTTTATTAATTCTTTCACCAATTGTTTGGGCTTGTCGGATCTTACCATCGACAAAAGAGTATTGGGATAAATGGTGGGGCGAGTTTTGGAAATGGACACTGTTTGCTCCTTCCTATAGTTTCTTTATTTATATAGCAGTGCTAATGGCCAGCAGTGATTCCATGGGCGCGCTTTTAGGAGATAAGAATTTAAATCCCGCTGCCAATATTTTTTTAAGTGCCTTTGCTTCTTCAGCGGCGGCCATTATGCAATTCGTGGCATTAATAATTATTTTGTTAGCTGGTTTAGTCCTTTCAACTCAAGCTGGCCATGCTTCTATGAAATTAGGCAAAGGTCTGGCCGCTAAGTTTACCGGTCTTAAAGCCGGTGGACGATACTTGAGTGCTATTAAGGAACAATTTAAGAAAAAAGATCGTGGTCGTCAGCATGCAGTCGAAAAGAGGGTGGGGAATTGGTCCAAGAAAAACTGGAGTCCTCTGGCTATAGCCCGAACACAAAAACAGACAGGAGAAAGAAGAGAGTCTATGGCAAAGAAGAAATTAGACGAGGCTTTTAACGATAAAAAGTACGCAGGTCTTTCTAATCAAGAGAAGACTGATGCCATAAGAAAAGATTTTCAGGAAAAAGTTGGAGGATGGGGGAAAAGACTTACTCCGTTTGGCAGAGAAAGTGCCTCTGTTCACGCTATTGCTTTAGCTGAATTACATAAAGGTAGAAAACTCGAAACCGGGGAAGTAGACCATGTTTTAAATAAAGAGACTGGAAACATTGATGAGGTTAAAAAAACGAAATTATTTACTCCGACAGCACCATTAGATGATGGGAAAAAAGGTTTGTGGGGGTGGGGAAGTACACAAGCAGAAAAGATAAAGAAAAGAAATAAGTCGTATACTGATGCCCAACATGAAAGAATGCACGAAGATTCAAGAACAGAAAAAATAAAAAAGTTAATAGATGAAGAGGCTGCGGAAAAAGCCGGCAGTGGTCATGGTGATAAAAATAAACCAGAACATCCACCAGCGGCGGGTGGTGGCGGTGGCGGTGGTGGTGGCGGTGGTGACCAAAAACCACCACATCAATAATTCAAGATTTATAATGTTAGATTTAAGATTTAAGATTTAAGATTTGTAATCACCCACGCTCCTAAACATCTGTTCTTATTTTTTTGTCATTCTGAGTCCCGCAGGGCGGGGGACGAAGAATCTCTTAGCCCAGAATTTTTGAGATCCTTCGTCCTGAAAAGCGGGACTCAGGATGACAAGTGCGGTTGGTTACCAAGATTTTTGTTTGTCATTGGTTCAAAAGAGGGGAATTGAGTAAAGTTAAATTTCCAGAATTTTAACCTATAGTCTAAAAAACTTGCAAAGATTTTCTACTGTGGTAAAATAAATTTATTATGATAAAAAATCGTTATCTATATAGTTTTATACAAACAGATTTAAAAGAAAAGATGGTTTTTCTTGGTGGACCAAGGCAGGTTGGTAAGACAACCCTAGCTCAATTTTTAGGTGAACAGGAATATCAAAAATATGCTTATCTTAATTGGGATCATAAACAAGATAGAAAGAATATTTTGGAGGGTGAATTTCCGGGAGATGTCGGGCTTATCATTTTTGATGAAATACATAAATATAAAAAATGGAAAAATTATATCAAAGGGGAATTTGATGTTTATAAAAATAGATTTCATATTTTAGTCACAGGTAGTGCTCGGTTGGATCTCTATCGCAAAGGCGGAGATTCTTTGATGGGAAGATATCATTATTATCGACTGCATCCATTCTCATCTGCTGAGGTTTTATCATTACAGTCAAACATAGTAGTATTTAAGGAAATAGTCTTTCCAAAATTAAATCAATCAGTATCAGGAGTGTTTAAGGATTTGTTGGAGTTTGGGGGTTTTCCAGAGCCATTTTTAAAGAAGGACCAACAAACACTTCGTCGTTTTCATAACGAGCGAGTAGATCGTCTGATTAAGGAAGATATTCGAGATATTGAGCAGGTTCGCGATCTTTCGGCTTTACAAATTTTAGTAGAAATTCTTCCCTCTAAGGTTGGGTCACTTTTATCTTTGAACGCCTTGCGAGGCGATTTAGAAGTGGCACACAAAACGATTAAAACTTGGGTGGATATTTTAGAACGTTTCTATTATCATTTTAGAATTTATCCCTATGCTTTTAAGACGATCAAGTCATTGCGCAAGGAACCAAAAATGTATCTTTGGGATTGGTCACAAATAGTCGATCGCGGTGCTCGTTTGGAAAACATAGTAGCTTCTCATCTATTAAAAATGGTACATTTTTTGTATGATACCCAAGGACATAGAACTGAACTTTATTTTTTGCGTGATATTGAGGGTCGAGAAGTTGATTTTCTTGTCACAGTTAATAAAAAACCCTGGCTGGCTGTTGAAGTAAAATCTGGACAAGAAGAGATATCTAAGTCATTAGTGTATTTTACTAATAAACTTAAAATTCCTTTTGCCTATCAGTTAGTGAGTGAAACAGGCATTGATTATTGGAAGAAGAGCATCCGTGTTATGAGTGTCGATAAGTTTTTAAGTGGATTAATTTAATAAAAATTAATGTTCTAGAAGTAGGGGTTACTAAGAAGTAAGATTTAAGAAGTAAGATTTAAGATTTAAGATTTAAGATTTTTGTTTGTTATTGGCTCAAAAAGTGATATACTGTAGGTATGGAACAATTAAATCTAAAGACAATCAAAGAAAACATAACTCCAATTTTCGATGCTTACGGTATTAAGCATGCATTTATTTTTGGCTCTTATTCACGTGGTGAACAGAAGAAGGGGAGTGACATTGATTTATTGG
>JACQAJ010000050.1 GCA_016195045.1 Candidatus Azambacteria bacterium
CTTAAATTGATTCCATCCCAATGAATTAAACCATTGACTACCAAGTTAGTTATAACTGGCTGATATTGATGTTCAAGTTTATTAACTCGCTGAGCCAAAGTTTCAACAGTATCGTCGTCATTAATTTTTATCTTGAGTTTAAAAAAGATGGGGCCTTGATCGTATTCTTCCGTCACAAAATGCATAGAGAGAGCTGTATGAGTAAGATCGCCTCGCTTAAAAGCTGCCAGCACTGCTTCATGAATATGGTGTCCATAAAATCCTGGCCCGCCAAAGTCAGGCAAAGGGCCGGGATGAATATTAAAAACCGTCCGAGAATTAAAACTAGTTTTTAAATCAAGTCCTTTAGTTAATTTTAGCCAACCCGAAAGCGAAAAAAAATCAGCCCCACTATCTCGGACTAAACGCTGATACTCTTCACCAGTCCAGGGTCCCGGAAAATAAATAAAAAGAATCCCTAGCTTGTCAGCTCGCTGACGCACCCCGCCATTTAAATGATTAGAAACGACTCCGACAATTTCCGCCTGAAGTAGTTCCTGACGAGAAGCCTGGACCAAATTCTCAAATCCCGATCCCCCGCCCTCGGCTGACCCAGAAGCCAAGATAAGAAGTTTTGGTTTTTTTCTCATGATTAAAATTACTTATAAATATCGTGACTTCCGACAGAATGAAAACGAACAAGTTTTGAATTTACAAAAGAAAAAATAATTCTATTTTTAAAATCTATCCCAAAAGCATATCGACCAGCCAGTTTACCAGAAAGTTTATGGGTTTGGAGACTCGCATCAAACTGATCTTTTCTAAAAAACTTTTCTTTTTCAACAGCCTTGATTTTCAGACGATGTGATAATTTCTTGAAACGACGAACAAATTCAAGTGAATAATCTATATCCATAAATTGACTACATCAAATCTTTAAGCGAACGAAGCCTCTTACCCTTTCCATTGGCAAACTCAAGTTCACTTCTCATGACAGACTGATATAGTTGCTCTTCTTCCCAAGCCCGTATTGCATCACGAAAAAACTCGCTGACCGAAGCATAGTTACCTTCTTTGACTGCCAAATCAACATTTTTTTTGAGTGAAACTGGCATAGAAATATTTAAGGTTGTTCTCATATAGCAGTCATTGTAGCAAATTGTGCTACATGATGTCAATGCAAATATCCGCACCAACACTTGTCATTTCTCATAGCTTTTGGCCACGTGGAATAACATAAGGAGATTAATAAAAATAGATTTCTCTTTGTGGTCGAAATTATACAAAAGTATGAAAACTGACAGTAGATTAGATTGACATATGAATAAAAACGACTATCCTAACAAATAAAGGCACTTTAACATAAATTAGTGGAGGCAAAATGACCCTTAAGGATGAGTTTAGGAAATATGGTTTTGCAACAATTGATTATCCGTCAGGCATTCGAGAACGAGTAAAACAGGTTATGGAATCATGGCAAAATTTCTGTAATCTACCAATAGAAATTAAATCCTGTCTCTCTTATAGCAAAAAGACAGATACGGGTTATGAATTCAAGGATAAAATTGGTGCAACAAAAGACCTAAAAGAGAATTTCCACCTTACTCTTCATGAATTACCTAAAATTTTGAAACTGGCAAAAAAGTATGATATTGATCAATCTTTTATACGAGAAGCTGGTTCCTTGCTAAAAGAAATTCAGATACTCTTTTATAAATTTTCTAGATTAATTGAGAAAGAATTTAATCTAATTAACATAGAAAATGAATTATATGAAAGTAGGAATAAGTGGCTTATTCGTTGCCTACATTATTTTCCTGGTTCACTATTAGGACAAATTATTGCCTCTCACCACGTGGATAAATTGGGGCTGACCATGTATCTTGGTGAAACAACACCAGGAATTCAATATTACTCTAAAAACGATAAATGGAAGAACATGCCAATCCTTTCAGGGAAAACAATCATCACCCCCAATTTGCAAATGCAATACAAAACTCAGGGGGAAATCAAAGGACTCTATCACCGTGTAATCGCGAATAAAGAGTCGTCCCAAAACGGTAGGTATGCCATTGTCTGTTTTGCAGATTTTCTGCAGACACCGCAATATAACAAAGAAAAATACGGTCGGACTCAAGACCTACCACTTGCCTTTAATTACGGAATGGATCATAAAGAATTTAGTAAATTCTTTATATAATTCCACCAAGACTATTCTAAGGGTGCAAAGGTTAATCCAATGCACCCATCTTTTTATAAATCATTTAATATTAATTAATCTTAATTTTATGAAAAACGCTCCGGAACATTTTGATCTAATTGTCGTTGGTGGAGGCGCCTCAGGCATGATGGCAGCTGGCCGAGCTTACGAAGAAAATCCCAATCGGCGTATTCTGTTACTAGAAAAAGCCAA
>JACQAJ010000051.1 GCA_016195045.1 Candidatus Azambacteria bacterium
ATTTTGGTTGCTTCTTCGATTCAGGTTAAAAATAAAAATGAAATTATTATTGCGGCTCAAGAATTCGGCTACCCAATACTTTTAAAATCTCGCTTTGATGCCTATGATGGTCGAGGGAATGCCTTAATCAGAAACGAAACAGAAATTGATTTTGCTTTGGCAAAGCTGGCAAGTTCCAATGGAGATCTTTATGTTGAAAAATTTATTCCTTTCGTGAAAGAATTAGCGGTAGTGGTAACGCGTAGTAATTCAGGAGAAATCGTTGTTTATCCACCAGTAGAAACTATCCATAAAAATAATATCTGTCATTTAGTGATTGCCCCGGCGCCAATTGATTCTGGGGCCATAAAAAAAGCCGAGAAATTAGCTATCGACATAATCTCAATTTTAAATGGAGTGGGCGTTTTCGCAATTGAGATGTTTTTGACTGCGACCAGTGAAATTATTGTTAACGAGATTGCGCCGAGAGTTCATAATTCTGGACATCAGACAATTGAAGCTAATGCAACCTCTCAATTTGAGCAACAGATCAGAGCGATTGCTGGGTTGCCATTAGGTCCAGTGAGCCCAAAAACTCCTTATGCGGTGATGATCAATATTCTGGGTGAGCGTCAGGGGGTCGCTAATATTTCTGGAGTGGAAGAGGCTTTAAAAATTCCGGGAGTCTCAGTTCATATTTATGGTAAACTAGAAACGCGACCAGAAAGAAAAATGGGCCACATTACTGCTATCGGCGATAACCTCGAAGAAGTCATTGAAAAAGCCCAAAAGGCTCGTAAAATTATTAATATATGAAAAAACAAAACAAATCTATTATTGGAATTATTATGGGATCGGATTCAGATCTGGTGGTGATGCAAGAAGCGGCGAAGATTCTTGATCAGTTTCAGGTGTCTTATGAAGTAACGATTGTGTCAGCTCATCGGACTCCGGATCGGTTGTTTGAATATGCCAGTTCGGCCGAGAGTCGGGGATTGAAAATAATTATCGCGGGGGCGGGCGGGGCCGCTCATCTTCCCGGGATGACGGCGGCTCTGACCGTGCTCCCAGTCATCGGGGTTCCTATTATGGGAAAAACTTTGAAAGGAGTTGATTCTTTTCTTTCGATCGCGCAAATGCCACCTGGTGTTCCGGTGGCAACGATGGCGATTAATGGTGCCAAAAATGCCGGATTGCTGGCGCTGAAAATCATGGCTTTGGCCGATGAAAGCCTGCGCGAAGCTCTCAAGAAAAGCACTCAATCCTTAAATAAGGAAGTCAAACAAAAAGCTCGGAAACTAGAGAAAGTGGGTTATCAGAATTATTTAGAAAGGAAGAATTGATTCTTATTTTATGTATAAAATAAATATTTATATTGATGGTAATAATCTCTATCGCTCTGCTAAAGAGTTGGGTTTTGAAATTGATTACAAAAAATTTCGAGGATGGTTACGTCAAAAATATAATTCAGTAAACATATATCTTTTTATTGGGCTGGTACCGAACAGAACAAAATTTTATGCATACTTACAAGAATCTGGTTTCATTCTTATATTTAAGCCAACTATTTCAATTGAAGGAAGAATAAAGGGTAATTGTGATGCTGAATTAGTACTTAAAACTGTTTCCGATTTTTATACTAAGGCATTTACTACTTGTATTCTCGTAACCGGTGATGGCGACTTCGGATGCTTGGTTGAGTTTTTTAAAGAGAATAATGCTATTTGTAGTATCATTGCTCCTGATAAAAATAAATGTTCATTTTTACTTCGAAATAAAGATACGCACATTGTTTTCTTAAATGAGCATTATCACAAGTTTTCAATGATAGGCAAAAAAGAAAAAGCCCCCAATGCAGACGTATCTACATAAGGGTCTTCTTCATAATGATACATATGATTATACTTAAATATAAAAGAAAGTCAAATTTAATAAAATTATAATGTCAATCACACAAATATTAAAATAAAATTACTATGATAGAAAAAAATATACCGATATTATTTGAAACCGATTTTAAAAATATTGGTGAGAAAAAAGTCGGTAAAGTCCGGGATATTTATATTCAATCGGATAAAATTATTCTTATTTCAACTGATCGGCATTCTTCCTTTGATCGAATGATTGCCCATATTCCCCATAAAGGACAAGTCTTAAATCAGATCAGCGCTTTTTGGTTTGAGCAGACTAAGGATATCGTACCTAATCACGTTTTGGCGATTTCCGATCCTAATGTTTTGATAGCTAAAAAGTGTACACCATTGCCGATTGAAGTGGTGGTTCGAGGTTATATTACCGGAGTAACTGATACCTCTCTGTGGACACTCTATAAAAAAGGTCAAAGAGATTTTGGGAGCTTTGTTTTGGGGGAAGGGTTAAAAAAGAATCAAAAATTAGATCAGCCGGTCCTGACCCCGACCACTAAGTCTGACCAACATGATCGGCCCATTACTCCCCAAGAAATTATCTCGGAAGGAATTTTGACGCAAGAACTTTGGGATCAAATAGCTCAAACGGCCTTAAAATTATTTGTTCGTGGACAGCAAGTGGCCAATAAGGCAGGCTTAATCCTGGCCGATACTAAGTATGAATTTGGTTTAGATAGTGAAGGAGTTTTAACC
Organism: Candidatus Azambacteria bacterium; assembly: GCA_016195045.1. GTDB lineage: Bacteria > Patescibacteriota > Minisyncoccia > GWC2-36-17 > JACQAJ01 > JACQAJ01. Next base: position 2,601 of record JACQAJ010000051.1, read on the forward strand.
TTGATAGACGAGATTCATACTCCTGATTCTTCTCGCTATTGGCAGTTGGAAAATTATGACGAAAGATTTGATCTGGGCGAAGATCCTGAATATTTTGATAAAGAATTTTTACGCTTATGGTTTAAGGAGCATTGTAATCCCTATCAAGATGCGGTTTTGCCAATCGCTCCTCCGGAAATGATCAACGAATTATCCCGTCGGTATATTAAAATTTTTGAACAAATTACCGGAACAACTAAGTTTAAGTCGAATTCAGATCATAATATAATGAACAGGATAGAGGCTAGTTTAGTTATTTATAAAAAACTATCAAGAACTTAACAATCTCTCATCTCTCATTAAATAATATATATGGAAACATTTGATCAAACTTTTCCTAAAATTGAAATGCCTAAGAATATTGTGGAAATTAAAACAGAAGATGCTAATTTTCGAATTATTTATGGTATTCATACAACAGAAACTGATCCTAAAACAATCGAAAATACCGATGGGGTTATTTTGGAAATGATTGGTGATTATTCTACACTAGAAAAAAATCAGAAGCATATAAATTTCATACCAAGGCAATATAGAAGAATAATTAAAGCCTGTCGAGAAGCTCATAGGCCGGTTTTTCTAATCGATCTTTATTCTGAACATCTTCGTTCTAGCAATAGAAGAGTATCCTTTTTAAAAAATGTTCTGTTGCCAAGCCTTGAATCTACGCTCGGATTATCTTTTGCTGGCTTTGTAATTAAAGATGTCTTGAGTAATCCTAAAATGACAAGAAAGATTTTTTTAAGATTGGTGCTAAAACTTTATTAGCTACATACTTAATAATGCCACAAATCAATATGTTGTTAAGTGGTGGCGCCCAAGAACCTAATGAAGAAACTCTTCAAAGAAAAACTGAAAGAGCCATGAGAAATGTAACAAGCTTTTTTCACCCAGAATTAAGAAATATGTCACTGGATGGTCGTAATCTTCTAAATAAAATTTTTATTATTTCTTGAACAAGGAATAAATAATATTTTAAAATTATTAATATCATGAAAACAACTCTATCATTCTATAGAATGATAGAATAGAATGATGAGACTATGTCTGTTGTTTTTAGTATTTATGCTGTAATCCCGCGCGGGCGGGAATCCATCCGCCAGCTGGCGGACTAGATTCCCGCCGCAGCCTGCCATCGACAGTCCACGCGCAGGTGTGGATGGGTGGCGGGAATGACAGAGAAAAACCTGTTTTTATATGGATTACTCAATCTTGTGAGGAGATACTTGATAAGTTCTTGACAAAAACAATCTAGTAGATTAGAATTGTCTTATGAAATATATTACTCGTTATTTAGAAGACTCTATTATTGAAATTCATAGAACCTTTAAGGTTCTTTATGTTGGTGGACCACGACAGGTCGGTAAAACCACCACGCTAAGAAAATTGGCAAAAAAATTAGGTGTTAATTATATTACTCTTGATGATCGAATCATTCGGGAGCTTGCTCTGCGAGATCCTCATCTCTTCTTAGAGCAATATCCTAGCCCACTTTTTATTGATGAAGTGCAGTATGCCCCGGGACTTTTCTCAGAAATCAAAGTGCGTGTGGATGCTAGTGATCAATGTGGCCGTTATTGGCTTACTGGTTCTGAACAATTTGCCATGATGAAGAATATTCGCGAATCACTGGCGGGACGGGTTGGCATACTAACCCTTCTTGGTTTTTCACACGCAGAAATAAAGGGAGTAAAAAAAATAGTCACTCCCTTTCTTAACCCAAAGCAGATATTGTTAAGGAAAAAAGGGGATTCAATCAATGACATTTTTACAGAAATACACCGTGGTTCATTTCCGGGTTTATATCAATTAAATTCCCCCCAAACAGAAATATTTTATAATTCATATATTCAAACTTATCTGGAGCGTGATATTGCCCAGCTTTTTCATGTTGCCAAACTAGCTAACTTTGAAATATTTCTTCAGCTCTGTGCCGCGCGGACTGGACAAATTCTTAATATGTCTGACCTTGCTCGAGATGCTGGTATTTCATTGCATGCAGCATCAGAATGGTTAAGTATTTTGGAAAGCAGTCGACAGATCTATCTCTTGCGACCTTATTATACCAATATTCCCAAGAGATTGGTCAAAATGCCAAAACTTTATTTTTTGGATACTGGTTTGGCCGCCTATTTGACTCGCTGGAACAGTCCACCTTCTTTACAAAGTGGGGCGATGAAAGGAGCCTTTTTTGAAACTTTTGTTATTATTCAAATAATTAAGAGTTATTTATATCGAGGCATTGAACCGCCACTTTTTTATGTCCGTGATAAAGATGGTCACGAAATTGATTTAATAATTCAACGTGAGCAAAAGCTTTTTCCTATTGAGATAAAATGTAGCGCTAATATATCAACAGACGATTTAGTTCCAATCAGATTTTGGCGTCAAGCAGGATTGTCATTAGGTCAGGGATCAATAATTTGTGCAGTTGATAAAGTTAGTGTCTTTGATAAAGATACACGACTCATTCCGTGTCATGCTATTACATAAAGACTCGTATTTCAATCATCTTAAAACATATGTTGAATAAAAGAAATTAATAAGTAAGTTGATATATTAAAATTTTCGAACAAATTACCGGAATCAATTTTAAGTCGAATTTAGATCATAATATAATTAATAGGATAGAGGCTAGTTTAGTTGACAGTCCCGATTCAACCTTTCTGGTAACTATTTCTGAATCTGTATTGTAATATTCCAAAAATCGTGCAATCACTTTGCATGATTTTTGGTTTTGTGCTATATTAGACTTATGGAATATGTAAATAGAAAAATAGAGATAAGAATAATGGAAGCTGCTAAGACTATGCCAATTATTGGGATTCTTGGGCCAAGACAATCTGGTAAGACTACACTGGCTAGAAACCTTTTCAAGGATTTCTTGTATGTTAACTTAGAGTTTCCCGATGATCGAGTATATGCTGAGCGTGATCCGCGAGGTTTTTTGTCGCAAGCAGATAAGATGATTATTGATGAAATTCAACAGGTTCCAGAATTATTTTCGTATATTCAAGGATTTGTGGATGAATATAAAGACCGAAAATATGTTTTAACTGGTTCAAGTAATTTTACACTTCTCCCTAAAATATCACAGTCTTTGGCGGGGAGAATTGCTCTCTTTACTGTTCTTCCTTTTGCTTTATCGGAATTAGGTACAGTCTTTCGAGGCCGGAGTTTTTCGAGTAATGATGTTCAGTTTTCTGGTTTTTATCCACGTGTCGTTATTGAAAAGAATAACCCAGTTTTATGGTATCAAGGATATATCCAGACCTATTTAGAACGAGATGTTCAGCAGATTACCGCCATACATTTAATGGATAGATTTTATCATTTTATTAAAATCTTAGCGGCTCGAACCGGAAGTATTATAAATTATACTGAACTGGCAGCCGAAACGGGCGTCTCTCTTAATACAGTCAGAGGCTGGTTTTCTGTTTTAGTGTCAAGTTATATTGTTTATATAGTGCCACCATATTTTGCCAATATTTCCAAGAGATTAGTGAAATCTCCTCGATGTTATTTTTATGATCCAGGTCTTTTGTGTACCTTACTCGGTATTCGTGATAGCCGTCATCTTGATATGCATATTTTGAGCGGTCAGATATTTGAGAATTTTGTTATCAGTGAAATGATAAAAAATGAATATATTATTCACCAGACTCATACATTGTTTTATTACCGTGATCATGATGGGCTAGAAGTTGATATTGTGCGAGAGAAGAATAATATGCTTGAGTTGTTTGAAATAAAAAGGAATAATGTTTATAAAACTGAATTTGCACATAATATGCGCACACTGGAAAGATTGTTACCAAATGTTTTAAAGAAGACCGTTGTATATGGAGGAGATCAGACGATGCAACACGGCGATATATCTATAATGAGTTGGAGAGATTTGAAATAGAAATCAAAAAATCATACGGCTGGTTCTGATATCGACCACCAAGGATAAACACGATCAACTAATTACTTCAATGATCAATGAATTATTCCGTTGGTATATTAAAATTTTTGAACAAATTACTGGAACTAAGTTTGTATTTCCCGACTTAAGTGATAATATGGTCGAAAGGATAGAAAAACAATTAATAAACGCATGACTTTTATGTCAGACAAAATAATTAAAAAACTAGCCATATTCGAGGGTAAAAAGATTCGTCGAATTTGGGATGAAAAAACAGAGACCTGGTTTTTCTCGGTAGTGGATATTATTCAGGTATTAATTCAACAAGATGACTATCAAACAGCTAGAAAATATTGGAATAAACTCAAAGAAAGACTCAAAAAAGAAGGAAATCAGTCGGTGACAAATTGTCACCAACTGAAATTTATGGCTCAAGATGGTAAATATTATATTACTGATGCCGCAGATACAGAGACGCTGTTTCGTCTTATCCAATCTATTCCTAGTCCCAAAGCTGAACCGATAAAACTTTGGTTGGCAAAGGTTGGCTATGAACGCGTTCAGGAAATAAGTGATCCAGAAAAAGCATTAAATCGTAGTCGTGACTATTGGCAAAAAATGGGGCGAAGTGACAAATGGATACAACAAAGAATGATGGGGCAGGAAATTAGAAATAAATTGACTGATTATTGGAAAGATAATGAAGTTAAAAAACAGGACGAATATGCGATTTTGACTAACATTATTCATCAAGAATGGAGTGATTTGACTGTCAAAGAACATAAGAATCTAAAAAATTTAAAAAGAGAAAATTTACGTGATCACATGACGGATGCCGAATTGGTTTTTACGGCTTTAGCGGAACTTTCTACACGACAAATTTCTGAGACAATGAAAACTAAAGGACTGGAAGAAAATAAAATTCCAGCGCGAAAAGGTGGACGAGTAGCAAAAAATGCACGTTTGGAATTAGAACAAAAAACTGGTCAATCAATTATTAGTGGCAGTAATTTTAAAAAATTGTCAGAACGAAAAAATTAATTATTTATTATTAATTATGCTTGAATCTCTTAGTCCAATTGATGGTCGCTACGAAAAGAAAAGTCTGCCTTTGGCGGCCTATTTTAGTGAGAAAGCGCTGATGAAATATCGGCTGATTATAGAAGGGGAGTATCTTATGGCTCTTTCAGAAACCAAGGGAATTAGTTTGAGGAAATTTACCCAAGAAGAAAAAAGTCTTATACGTGGACTTTATGATCTTGATCTGGTTGGGGCTAATAAAATTAAAGAGTTCGAGGCAGTGACTAATCATGATGTTAAAGCGGTGGAATATTTTTTAAAAGAAAAATTAAAAAAAACCTCGCTCAAGGATAGTCTGGAATGGATTCATTTCGCCCTAACTTCAGAAGATATTAATAATTTG
>JACQAJ010000056.1 GCA_016195045.1 Candidatus Azambacteria bacterium
AACTCATTCCATCACCACCCTAGAAAATCAACTAGTTTCTGAAGCCTATACTGTGACCAAGATGGTTCCTAAACAAATAACCGTCAATGAAACAGTCATTGTGCCTGAAACTAAACAAGTCCCGAGAATTATCTATGAAAACCTTAAATCTTGGCTGACCACCACGGTTTACGAGACGGTTCAAGTAGCCAAACAAGTCATGAGAACTGTCTATGAGACGGTCTTGAGTTGGATTCCCCGCACTATTCGAACTGGCTGGGGACGATTTATTCATTGGATTAATCAATTAATTCCTCAATGGACAACAGTCGCTCGCACTGTTTATGAGACTGTCTATGAAACAGTCGTCCGTCCAATTCAAAAGACCATCGAAGTCATCAATCGAGTTTCCCGAACCGTCTATGACACCGTCACCACCTTCGTGACTAAAACTATTCCGATTGTTAAAACTGTTTATGAAACCATCACTGAGACGGCTAATCGTTTAGTTAATAAACTCGTACCGGTGACCCGACAAGTAACGGAGTAGGGGAGTTAATAAAAAGAGGTGGGTAATTATATAAAACTCAAAAATAAATTAAATTTCTAAAAATTAGAAATTACTCATGAGTACTCGATATCCAAAACAATTCTCTTCACCTAAAAAAGTAAAAAAACATCACCGGCTAAAACTTGGTCTTTTTATTCTTGGGATATTAATTTTAGGAATAATTTTTCTCATCTGGTATCTTCCCAAAAAAGAAATCCTCAATGACCGAGAAATCATTTTTATTGGACCTGATAAATTTATAGAATCAGTAAAATTAAAAGTCAATGATTTTATCTCTCAAGATTATTTTTTTTATAAAAACAATCTTTTAATAAATTCAAAAAATCTTAATGACTATTTAATAAATAATTTTTTAGAAATTGATTCTATTGATATTGAAAAGAATTTTCTAAAGAAAAAGTTAACTATTAAAATTAGCGCCAGAGAGGGGATTGGAATTTTTTGTTCTTCTCCAATTATTAAAGAATCAGATGCTTCAGCAACATCGCAAAAATCGATTAATTTAGAATCTAAGATTCAAAACTCAAAATCTCCGTTGTGTTATTGGTTTGATAAAAATGCTTTTTTATTTAAAGAAACACCAGAGCTCATCGGTGCTTTGGTATTACGGATCACCGATGAAAGGGGAGAAGAGTTCAAGTTAAAATCAAAACCATTTGATAAAAAAATGGTCAATGTTTTTATCAATTTTAAGGATTTGATCAAAAAATACGTTAATTTTGAAATTAATGATTTTTTAATCACTCCGGAATTATACCCAGATTTACTGGCTCGAACGACCCTAGGTTTCGATATCAAATTTGAAAGTGAGCGCTACGAAGAAGCCTTGATCAAATTCCGAGAAATAATTGACAAAAAAATTCCAGAGATTAATTTACAAAAAATCAAATATTTTGATTTACGCACTAAAGACCGACTTTATTATAAATAACCATCAATCAGAGAGATTCATTGATAACTAATTAAAAACTTAAAAACTGTAGACTAATTAACAAATTGTGTTCAAGGTGTTAATAACTCCTTAACATTGACTCTGTTTAGATCAACCTGCTAAACTTAGCAAGTTATGTTAGAAAAAATAAACGTTGCCAACAATGCTCCCTTTGGTGGTGGAAATTTTGCTAGTGGAAATCTACCGAAAGAAGTTTATAGTAATTTACCACCCCAAAATCTTGATGCTGAAGAATCGACTCTTGGTTCTTTGATGCTGGATAATAATGCTATTGTCAAAATAGCTGATTTTTTAAAACCGCGAGATTTTTATAAAAAAGCCCATGGAATGATCTATAATAGTATTTTGGATCTTTACCAACATGGCGAACCGCTCGACCTTATTAGCTTGAGTAATAATTTAAAGACTAAGGGTATTTTAGAAAATATCGGCGGGATAGCTTATTTAACCTCTTTAGTTAATCGAGTCCCGACTCCTACTAATATCCAAAATTATGCTAAGATCGTCCAAAGAAAAAGAATTTTGCGAGATCTAATTACCGTCTCTTACGATATATCGAGATTGGGTTACGAAGAAAATGAAGATGTGGAAATTTTACTTGATAAGGCTGAACAAAAAATATTCTCACTTTCTTCAGAATTTCTTAATCAAGAATTTACTCAATTAAAATCCGCCCTGGAAGGCGCCTATGAACGAATAGAAAAACTTCACCAAGATGGGAACACGATGCGAGGACTTTCAACTGGTTTTACTCAACTCGACAGCCTACTTGGCGGTCTCCAAAAAAGTGATTTGGTAATTTTAGCCGCTCGACCATCACTTGGTAAAACATCCTTAGGTTTAGATATGGCTCGTTTTGCCGCTACCAATCTTAATGTCCCGGTTGGAATTTTTTCTTTGGAAATGTCGACAGAGCAAATTGTCGATCGATTTATTGCCGCCCAAGCCAGACTAGATCTCTGGAAATTAAGAAGCGGGAAATTATCTTATGATGGAGAATTTAATGATTTCCAGAGAATTGCTGATGCTCTGGATACTCTTGCCAAAGCGCCTATTTATATAGAAGATTCAGCTACGATAACCGTACTGCAAATAAGATCAATGGCTAGAAGACTCCAGGCTGACAAGGGATTAGGTTTGATAATAGTTGATTATCTCCAACTAATTGATCCAGGAACAGATTCTGATAGTTTAGTTACTCAAATTACTCACATTTCCCGTTCACTTAAGGGTATGGCCAAGGAACTCAATATTCCGGTTTTAGCGTTATCCCAACTCTCTCGAGCCGTGGAACATCGAAGTGGCCTTAAAATCCCGAAATTAGCTGATTTAAGAGAAAGTGGTAGTCTTGAACAAGACGCGGACGTTGTTTTGTTTATTTATCGTGAAGATCGAGATCTTGAAAGTACAGAACGAAAAAATATTGCTGATATTGTGATTGCCAAACATCGAAATGGTCCAATCGGTAAAGTGGCGCTTAAATTTAATGCCGACCGAGCTTCTTTTGAAAATCTCTCCCAAGAAGAAATTAGTGAAGATAGAATAAACTGGAACGAGTAGACTAATTTGTCAGTTTTTAGATTACTTGTCATTGAGAACCCAATAAAATGAGACATGGCAATCCTATAAAATTAAAAATCTTGCGCGGTTTGATTTTTGATATTTACATTTTGATTTCCTTGTAATCGCAAATTATATTAAACTATTAGTTATAAGAAACAGTTAATTCAGATGAATAACTTAATTGAAAGACTGACTAAAACTTTTTCTAATTTTCCCAATATTGGCAAACGAACGGCCAGTCGTTTTATTTTTTATCTGATTAAATTACCCAGAGAACAATCAACACAATTAATTGCCGATTTGACTGAACTATTTAAAATTGATAGTTGTCCAATTTGTTTTTTCCCGATTTTCAAAAACACTGAAAAGTTGTGTGAATTTTGTTCCGATAATTCCCGAAATAAAAATCTTATTTGTGTTGTTGAAAAAGAAAATGATTTATTGGCCATCGAAAATACTCGAAGGTATAGAGGAGTCTATCATATTTTAGGTGGCACAATTTTAAGTTTTAGTCAGGACACAGAAAGGGGGGGATTGAGAATTAAAGAACTTTTAGAAAGAATAAAATCTTCCCGTTTCCCAGATGTCGGACACCTGAAAGAAAAACATCTAGGAGAAAATGGAATCGAAATTATTTTAGCTCTGAGACCAGATACCGCCGGCGATGCCACTAATTTATACCTCGATAAATATTTAAAACCCTTAGATGTTAAAATTACTCGATTAGCCCGGGGCTTACCGACTGGCGCCGATTTAGAATACGCCGACGAAACTACTCTCTCGGAAGCTTTAAATAGTAGAAAATAGAAGCTAGAAAGTAGAAACTAAAATTTATCTCATTCAAACAAAATCTCCGTCCAAAACAGATCCAGATATCAGATCATTTTTTTGTCTCCAAAATAAATGTATATCTATTTTGTATCTATTTTGCAGACAAATGAAAATAATTTCTAAAAAAATATGGAACCGAAGCTCCATATTTTTAACCCTTAATTTCTGTAATTTTAACCGAGGTATGAGTTTGTCGATGACCTTTTTTCTTACGCTCACGCTTTTTGGGTTTATATCGAAAAACAATGACTTTTTTACCCTTTTTAGTATCGATTAATTCGCCCTTAACTTGGGCTCCGACAACAGCTGGAGTTCCAACCTGAACATTGTCACCTTCCGCCACCAAAAAAACCTCACTGAAAATGACTTCGGAACTTGGCTTTCCTTCTAACTTTTCGATCTTAATTGTTTGACCTTCGGTAACTTTGTACTGTTTACCGCCGGTTTTAATAATTGCGAGTTTTGACATAATTAAAGGTAATTATTAATTAATAATTATTTGTTACTTATTTATAGCAAATTTACTTTCAATAGTCAATTTTTTGGGAAACATCTGAGTTCTTATGACGAATATATGCTCAAAGTTGGCGCTAATCTTGGCACTACCGTCAATATATACAATCAAGCTTCAAAAGAATTTAAAAAAATCGATAAAGATGTTGATCGAATAACCGGCACGTCACAAGATATTGAAATACCTCTAATAGAGAAACCCAACCAATTAAATGAAGAGAATGAATATATGATTTAAAATTCTTAAATCATAAATCTTAAATCTTAAATCTAAAATTCCTAAGGTGCGCCCTGTAGGGATCGAGCCTACGACCTTTTGCGTGTCATGCAAACGCTCTACCACTGAGCTAAGGGCGCCTAAAAACATTATTGACTAATCATACGCTCACAAAATAAATTAGCAAGGAAAATTAATTTTCTCTGAATTGCTACGGTACCACATCGTACACTACACACACCTTTATAATATGAATAGGTTTTAACGCCAATTGTTCTTTTGTCAAGATTTATTCTAACAAAATTTTTCAACGGCAATCCTAGTTGCTTTGCCCAAAAACGCCTCATCTTAAGTGGATTTTGATCTGCCCTTAGATAAAGATCACATTTTATCTTTTCTGTCTTAATATTATAGATCTTCCTCAATGCAACGATAAAAAACTGTAAAATTAATGGATCAGAATTACCTAGAGAAGTTTCAACTTTTTTCTTGGCTCCCTCACCAAGATAAAGCATTGCGAGAGCCAATTCAAGAATATCTAGTTTCTTTAAATCAATATTTTCTAGAATATTTAGTGCTTGATTTTTTGCCTCTCTTATCCTTTCTTCTTTCTGGGTATTGTGCCATTGTATCGCTTTCTTACGGGCTTTTACTAACCCATCATGCCAATCCTTTAATAGTCTCTTTTTCTGTATTGATGTTAATTCTATGTTTTTAAACCAATCACTTAATGTAGAACGAGAGATTCCTAAACGATGTTCAATTTTACCAATTGATAACCCGTTCTCTCGTAATTTAATTGCCTCTTCTTTTAATTCGAACCATTTTGATTTCATGTATACATGATACTCTCAGATATACGAATACTCAAAAAAGACTTATTAACAATCAAGGTACATTTCATACCCTGTTTCATAATTTCTAATTGTGTTATTATTAACACATGAGCCTATCAACTACTTACTACAAAATAAAAACTAACAGCGGTTTTACCATTATAGAGATATTATTAGTAATATCTATTATCACCATTTTATCTAGTTCGATTTTTATTAATCGTCATTCAGCAGAAGATACTCAAGCCCTTAATCAAGCCGCCCAAAAACTAGCTTTTGATATTAGACGAGCCCAAACTCTTTCTCTGGCCGGTCTTGGTTTAGATAATAGCAATGGAATATGTGGTTACGGAATACATATTGAAAATAATACCACTTATATTATTGATATTTATGAAGATAAAAATTCTAATTGTGATAAAAAAAACCTCACTCAACAAAAGGGAGATAAAAAATTATTAATTACTTTAAATAATGGAATTACAATTTCAACAGATCTATTAGATGTAATATTTATTCCTCCTAAACCTGAGGTTATAATTAAAAAGACTGGAAATAATGAAAATACTTCTGCCCAAATCACACTAACTAATGCTGGCGGACAAAAAAAGACTATTGAGGTAACTACTGCTGGTCAAGTCAATATAATTACACAACCGTGAAAAAAAACCTACAACCCAAAACCAAAAACCTACAACCTACAAGCTACAACCTACAAGCTAATTCAGGCTTTACCCTTTTAGAGGTAATCATTAGTATTTCTATCTTAACTACGGGCGTCATAGCCACGATTGCCTTTATGAATTCTGAGTTACAACAGATTAGCTATTTAAAAAATAAAATAATTGCCATAAATTTAGCCCAAGAGGGAATCGAGCTCGTCAGAAATGTCAGAGATAATAATCTGTTGAATAGTAAATCATTTAATGTTTGGATTGACGGAAACGCAAATAATTGTTCTTCTCCTTGTTCTTACGAAATAGATTATGATGACCCTAAACTTTCATCATCGCTCGATACTAAATTAAAAATTGATTCGAATGGTTTTTATCAATACAATAATGGTTCTGACAGTATTTTTACTAGAAAAATTACTATTACCGATATTTCTACTAATATAGGAACTGGAGCAGTAATAAATGTCAGGGTTGAAAGTGAAGTCAGTTTTGGTGATAAAAAAGTTAAACTAGAGACAATTCTTTATGATTGGAAGTAGTAAATAATGAATAATTATTCTTAATTCTTGAATCTTAAATCTATACCTTATGAAACAAAATTTAAAATCTAAAACAACCAGGTCATCTCGATCCGCCAGCTGGCGAAGAGAGATCTTAAATTCAAAATTTCAAAACGGAACTTCCTTAGTAGAATTTATTGTCGCTATGTCAATATTTACTACCGTTTTAATGGCGGCAACTGGGGCTTATTTTTCCTATTCCGCAGGATCCCGAAAATCTTTTGCCTCTCAAAATGTTATCGACGAAGGACAGTTTATTTTAGATACCATGTCTAAAGAAATGAGAACGGGTACAAATTTTACATATCTTCAAAATTCTGATAATAGTATTAATAATAAAACTATCAGTTTTACTGACGCTTTTGGAGGTTTCATTAAATATCAATTAAATAATAATAAAATTGAAAAAAACATAAATAACTCGGGTTTCGAATCAATCACCTCCAATCAAATTAAAATTAATAATTTAATCTTTAATATTGCTGGTAATACTCTCAATGATCAACTCCAACCCAAGATCACGGTTTCTGTGCAACTATCCAATAAGAATGATTCAGGTAAAAATGAATTAAATTCTTTAATAAATCTCCAAACAACTATTTCACAAAGACTATTAGATGAATGAAAAGAGGACTTACGCCTTTACCCGTCATTCTGAACACATTCGCTACGCTCAGTGCTCCGTGAAGGATCTCTTGCTTTAAACATTATATATTAGATTCTTCGCTTCACTCAGAATGACTAAAAAATAGCAACAAAAATATAATTCCTAATTAAATCAAAAAAATGAAAAACATAAAATACTCAAAAAATGAAAATGGCATCTCTATAATAATCACGGTTATTATCTTGAACTTAATTCTCTTCGGTACTTTGGCAATTTCAAAAATATTCACCGGGGAGATCCAAAATTCTCGAGCACTTTATAATTCCGCCGCCGCTTATTACGCCGCCGAGTCGGGGATTGAATACTCGCTTAAACAAATTAAAGATGGAGCTTTTATTGAAAGTAGCTGCCCAGCATCTCTATTCACAGATTCTAAGCTCAGATGTAGTATAGAAAATATTATTACTAAGAATAATGGGACTAAAACCCAAACCATAAAATCCACTGGCTATTATAAAGATAAAGATGGCGAAGCCAAGAGAAAAATCGAAATCAATCTTACAACTACCACAACTACAACTACAACACCATAACTAGTCTGTTAATTTTTAGCTTTATGATGTATCCTACAAGCTACCAGCTACAACCTAATTCTGGCCCTATAGTCTAGTCTGGTCTAGGACGTTGGATTCTCATTCCAAAAACACGGGTCCAAATCCCGTTGGGGCCACCAGAAAGACCTGTCATTCCGGACTTGACCCGGAATCCAGATTATAATTTTTTCCCAGATGTCCGACAAATATCATCTTAAAAACAAAAAAACAACAGCTTTTAAGTTGTTGTTTTTAGTTTATTTTGGTTGCGGGGGCAGGATTTGAACCTACGACCTCAAGGTTATGCATACCGCTACAGCTTTCGCTGCCTAACTTATGACTCATTAATAAGTCTTAAATTAGTTCGTGGTCTGGACTTTCCCTTCACCCATTCTTATAAAAAGAATTAGGGTGTCTGCCATCAAGTCTCTACACCTTATCGCCAACAAAGGCGATCTTGGCTCGGGATTACCTTTTACCGGCTTCCTCGAATTTGACAGATTATCACACAGAAATTTCTCTCTGTGCAGCCCATTGTGAGATTAACTGCCAAGCATCGCGATAATTTACAGAATAAGGTTTTCGCTGTCGCTGTTAATCTCGGAATCGAGCCTTGCGAGCTACCAAGCTGCTCTACCCCGCATTATCAATATTACTGATAATTATGGCGGAGTCAATCAAAAATAAAATCAAAAATAAAATAATCCTTCACGCTGTCATTCTCGCGTAAGCGGGAATCCATGATTCAAGTCATCTGCCAGCTGACGGACTGGATTCCGGGTCAAGCCCGGAATGACAGCGGTGATGGATTACTATCAAAGCTCTTGATTTTCTACTATTAAAATTGAATAATTGATATTATTAGTGACTATAAGTTATTCAGGGAGGGTTGGCCGAGTGGTTTATGGCGTTAGTCTTGAAAACTAATGGGCGCAAGTCCTCACAGGTTCGAATCCTGTACCCTCCGCCAGTAGTTTTAGAAATAATACCTCAAAATCCCCTTATTTTACGCTATATTTCAAAATCGAAAAATGATAAAATAAATGAACCCAGAATGGATTCGAACTTAGTAAACCTTACGAGCAAAATCTAGAATGTCGAATAAATCAGAATTTTCTCTGTAGATTCTCCTTAAATCACATACAATTTTATCAACCCAACTGCAACGAAGCGACTTAATCGGTTCTGATTTCACGACATCATCAATAGCAAGCACTTTACCGAGCTGAATGTGTATCCTGGATTTTCCACGCAGAAATTTAAGGCATTAAACGGCTAACGCGACACTATACCGGAATATGTAAAAGACTATGTGCCGATTAACTAATATATGAAGTAAAAATTATGAAAAAACAACCTAAAAATAGCAACCTATTTCAGGATAAAAGCTCCACTCGTTTTTTGTTATACACCGATGCTAATGGAAAAGTGAATGTGGAAATTCTGTTACGTAACGAGAACATTTGGCTGACGCAAGCAAAAATAGCTGAACTGTTTGGTGTTGATAGGAGCGTTATTACCAAGCATTTACAGAATATTTTTGAGGTAGGAGAACTGGAAAGAAAAACAACTTGTGCAAAAATTGCACAAGTTCAAAATGAGAGGGGGCGGCAGGTTAAAAGAAACATTGAATTTTACAATCTGGACGGGATTATTTCAGTTGGCTACCGCGTAAATAGCGCGATGGCGACTCGTTTTAGAATTTGGGCGACAGAAAGATTGAAAGAATACATCATCAAGGGTTTTACCATGAATGATGCGAGACTGAAAAATCCCAATACTATTTTGGGCAAAGATTATTTTGAAGAACAACTTGCTCGTATTCGCGATATTCGCTCCAGCGAACGTCGCATGTACCAAAAGGTGACAGATATTTACGCACAATGTAGCGCGGATTACTCTCCAGAAAGTGACATTACCAAACAATTTTTTGCAACCGTGCAAAACAAGCTTCACTTTGCTATCACAGGCAAAACAGCCGCGGAAATAATAAATGAAAGAGTAGACAGCACCAAAGCACATATGGGGCTTACCGTGTGGAAAAATTCACCAAAAGGAGAAATCAGGGAAACAGACGTTGTTGTCGCTAAAAATTATTTGAATAAAATAGAACTTGATCATTTTAATAGAATCGTGACCATGTATCTTGATTTTGCGGAATTACAGGCAAAACGAGGAGTCCTAATGCAGATGAGTGACTGGGTAGAAAAGCTGAACGCTTTTTTGAAATTTAATGAGCGAGATATTCTATCTGATGCCGGAAAAGTGAACCATAAAGTCGCTGAAGCACTGGCTTTAGGTGAATACGAAAAGTATCGCCAACGACAGGACAAAAAGCACATTTCCGATTTTGATCGAGAAGTGAAAAAACTGCTCAGAAATAAGAAATTATAGATTTTTAATTAACTTGAAAACTA
>JACQAJ010000057.1 GCA_016195045.1 Candidatus Azambacteria bacterium
GGCTTCCTCGACTTTAACTTGGACCTCAACCAACGCTACTTCTTGTTCCGCTGTTTGGACTATTTTGACTGGAACTTCAGGCAGTAAATCAGTTACTCCGCCCAACACGACAACTTACACTATGACTTGTACTGGTGCTGGTGGATCAGGAAATGCTTCGGCAATCGTGACGGTGGCAAAATGATGGTTCTTTAAAAATTATAATAGATAAATTATAGAAGTTGGAAACTAGAATATGAATAATTCGCATTCTAATTTCCCACTTCTATAAGAGAAGTAGGGGCTTAACAATAAAGAAAAGGAGAAAAAATGAAGACGAGATCACTGGTATTGTCCATGATTTTTTTGTTAGCGTTTTTTGGTGGTTGTGGTGATCATGAAACCGCCACCACTGCTACAAATACGGCGGCCACTGAGGGAGAAAAATTTGTTGCCGTTGTTGGAGGAGATATCGTAGAGGGTGTCATTGGTGAGGAAACACCCTTAAAGGTATTGGTTGGCGGATTTCCTGGTTCGAGTTTCAATTTTCCTGCCAAAAACGATGGCAGGTTGGTTTTTACTTCACCGGGACCAGCCGGGGATTGTCCTTATCCGGGGATTTTTACCAAAGAAGATGGTCAGCCAATAAAAAGGTTGACTGGTAAAAATTCAGACGGGGGGTGTGACGGCTTATTTTATAGTCGCCCCACTATAACCAGTGAGGGAAAAGTCTTTTACGACACCCACAATTCGGTTGACGGAGTGGATAGAATTTATTCCATTCCATTTGATGGGGGAAATCCCACATTGCTGGCGGGTACGAACAATGCTATTCAGGCAACCTTCCGGGGAGGAAAGTTATTTTATAATTTCACTGGGGGGGAGGAACCAAAGCTCTTCTCTGGAACGACTGGACAGTTGATCCCAGACTCGGTCAGTACTAGCAGCCAGACGGAGCTGGCTCCAAGTCATGACGGAAGTCGGATCGTTTTTTCGTTAGGGGGCGATAATTTCAAAAACTTGGCCATTTTTGATGGCACGGTTTTGAAAGAATTAACGTCTCCCGTCACAGGAGTCTGTGATGTCCAATCTGATTGGACCATTAACGAGAAGAAAATTATATTTTTGAGATTCATCGGGGCTCTGTCAGGGACTCCCCCGGTGATTTCTTCTTGTTTTACGGACCCTTCGCCGTCGGTATTTTTTATCAATGCCGATGGGTCGGGATTGGTTTTAGTTAAAGAGCTCGAGGGGGCGACCTCGATCTCTATTGTAAGATTAAAATTAGGTGGATGACGAGGTCATTCACCAAAAGGAAAGTAAGAAGAAGGCGGGGTCTGAAATATTAGATCCCGCCTTTAAAATTCTCTAATTTTTCTCTTTATTTCCCAGATGTCAGACATACTGGAAACAGGTTAATGAAATATTAAAAAGCGATGTCAAATAGACCATCGCCTTTTTACTCTCTTGAAAGGAGATTTATCTCACTCTCAAATTATAATCAGCATACATATTTACAGATTTTGTCAACTGGACTTAGATGGATTTTTGATTTAGCATATTTTATATGTTTAAACTAAAAACTAAGGAACAAATTAAAATTATTAGAGAAGGAGGGCGGATTTTGGCGGAAGTTTTAAAAATCTTAACTCGTGAGGTCAAGCCAGGAATTACGACCAATTATCTAGAAAACTTGGCTAGAAAATTATTAAAAGAAAGAAATGCGGAAGGATCATTTTTAAATTATCACCCATCATTTTTAGATCAGCCGTATCCGGCCGTTCTTTGTACCTGTGTTAATGAAGAAATCGTTCACGCCATTCCTTCTGGACGAGTTTTGCAAGAAGGCGATATTTTATCACTTGATTTTGGGGTTAAGTATCAAGGCTTAATGACTGATGCGGCTGTGACGGTTCCAGTGGGTCAGATTTCTCCTCAAGCCGAGAAATTAATTAAAGTTACCAGAGAAAGTTTGGAATTAGCGATGAAAGAAGTGGTTATCGGAAATCGATTAGGTGATTTGGGTTTTGTTATTCAGAATTGGATTGAGAGCAATGGTTTTCAGGTTGTCGATGGATTATGCGGTCATGGAGTGGGGATTGATGTTCACGAAGAGCCGAATGTTTTAAATTCTGGAAAGCGGGGGACTGGGATGAAATTAGTTGAAGGTATGGTGATTGCCATTGAACCGATGGCAGCGATTGGTAGTACTAAAATAAAACTAGGTAAAGATGGTTTCGGATATCAAACTCTAGATGGTAGTCTCTCGGCTCATTTTGAACACACTATTGCCATCACTAAAGATGGTCCTTGGATTTTAACAGAGTTATAAAATAGAATCTAGCTAAAAGTAGATAGTAAGCGGAGAGCAATAGCGGACAGTAAACAAAAGAAATTATTTTAAAAATTAATTCAAGTCCTATTTCAATCCATTGTCCATCATCTCGAACGGCCGTCTAATTTGGTGGACAAGTAACCAGTTAGTTATTTTAAAAATAATCCCTTTGAGATGTCTTTCCTGTTGTGATGTCTTTTCTGTTGTGATGTTTTTCCTTTTGTCCACCATCTCGAACGGCCGTCTAACTTGGTGGACAAGTTGAATAAAGGGGTTTATATTGTATTTAATATGACTAAAGGATCAATGCTGTTAAAAATTTTAACCACTATTAGTGATCAAACAGTTGATTTCTTGGCTATTCTGGAAAGTTTGGTTTTAGTTCGTCACGGAGATTCATTAGGAAAGATGCAATACGAACATTATCAGCGTCAAGAAAAAAGATTGTCTGAGCGTTTAACAAGAGATAGTCAAAAAGAAAGTAAAAGACGTTTACAGAGATATATTTCTAAACTCAAGCAAGATGGTTTAATAGAACTCACTAAAGAAAATCAAATATCGCTAACCTCTCGGGGATTCGATAAGATAGAAGAACTCAAATCTAGGCCGTATAATCAAGGATTCCAAATAGAAGAAAGTTCTCAAGTGATTATTATTAGTTTTGATATTCCAGAGAAATATCGAAAAAATCGAAATTGGCTTAGAGGGGTTTTAAAATTTTTAAATTTTGAAATGGTTCATCAAAGTACTTGGGTGGGAAAAATAAAAATTCCAGAAAAATTACTGGAACAGTTGGAAAAGATGGAAATTTTAAAGTACATTAAAATATTCGAAGTAACTAAAACTGGTACATTGAAAGAGTTAAAATAGCTTAGAAAGAGTTTAAAATAGCTTATTCAACCAGTTCGTGTAGAAAATTCACTTGTCCACTAAGTCGGACGGCCGTCCGAGATGGTGGACAATATGATTAAGATCTCATAAAGGTAATGTCTTTAGAATAGCTAACTAAAAAGTATTGTCTTTAGAATAGCTAACTAACTAGTTAAAAAAAGACCTTAGCAAAAATTGATAATAAGGTTATTTTCGCCCGTTATTTGTAATCGTACTTTTTACTTTCTAGTTTCTATTTTCTAATTTTGTGGTGGAGATGACGGGAATTGAACCCGTGTCTGAAAGATGAGATTTTTATGGTTTACAAGTTTAGTTAATTTGGTATTTCGCCAACTGTTTTAAAATTAACAAAAAGTAGTTAGCTAGTTCTGAATAATTTCGGAATTTTAAATCCAGATCATTCTTTAAAATTCCTATCTCAAAAGATGACGCCTTTATTAATTATTGAGAATCGTTAATAAAAACGGCGTTAAGCAAAAGCTAACGCTGGTTGTCCGACAAAACCGAAGTTAAAGACGGAAGCAACTTTGTCTGATAAGTTTTTTGCACTTATAGTTTGGACTTCATGATTAACTGAAGCCCTTGGTAGTTTTTTCAAAGATACCGCTTTGACTTGAATATAGAAATTCATTCCTTCGTCGAAGCCAAAATTCATCCCCGTTTTGTAATCATAACAGATAATTTTTTGTAAGTCAAATTAGGCTTGACAAATAAGTTTAATATGCTACGATAGTTGGTGAGTGGGAAGAGATATGTACCTTGAAAACCCACTTATTTATAACTTTTGGGGCTCTCTTTTGAGGGTCCTTAGTTCCGCCGATGGCGGATATTTTGTCCCCAGAATGGGGGCTTCATTAAACCGCGATTTATCGCGGTTAATTAAGGAGGTAGGAAAATGGCAAAAGGAAAGGCCCAAGAGGCCAAAACTACAAAAAAAAATACGGCGGCCGAAGAGGCTGCCAAGGTCAAGGCCGAAAAGCCCAAGGCACAAGTCGATGGCGGAGTAAAACCGCCATTGAATTATGAGGAGGGGGCCGATTTTGGCGGGCAACCAAAGAAAAGGGGGATTGAGGTGGTCTTGGAGGAGGTCTCTGCTGAGGCGACGGCCGAAAAGGCAGAGTTTTTCAAGACGGTGACGTCGTTGATGGAAGCCAGGGAGAAGAGGCATGGAGCCATTAAAATGCTTGCCGGTTTCATGCGGACAGCAACCCTGGAGAATAAGAGAAAAGAGGCTGAACAAGTGCTCGCGGAAACAAAAGCATTTGTCGCTAAGAGTGAAAAAGTTTTATTCGCCTTAGCCTCTAAGCGGCCAGTTGAGACCGCAAGCTTCGTCATTGAGGGCCTGAAAGACTTAATTAAAAGACTTCCAGAAGCAGCTAAAAAGTTTGACCTCAGCCAGAAGTCTGGCCGGGATGAATTTTTTGGGTTGTGGAGGGACAAGTTTTTTAACTTTGTTCTCCACGATGTGCCAAAAGTCTTGGCCCTCAATATTTATTGCCAAATTAGCGAAGATGATATTAAGTATCTTCGCGAAAAGAAGGGATTGACGGATGGGGATTTGGCGGCGGTCAGTCTCCGAATTGGCCAATCGATTTGGGCCATAGGGGAGATGAAGGATGGTAAATTCGTTTTGGATGGGACGAACTACCATAAAAAAAACATCCATCGGTTAGTGGTATTGTCCAGACAAAGGGTCGATAACCTCAACCGAAAAGCGGAGAGGGCTGAAAATTGGGCCCGAAAAAGACGGTTACAAATCGCCAGCCAATAAGGGCTGGTGGTAAACTATGAGGGGGTCATCGCTTCGCGATAGACCCCCACAATCATTTTTGAAAGCTAGTTTTATTGGAACTCCCCACAGGTGTCATCCTGAGTGAAGCAAAGAATCTAAATAATACCAAATTAAATAAGATTCTTCACCGCCAGATGGCGGTTCAGAATGACGAAAAGATGGTATTGAAGAATGAGCTGTGAGGGCTATTCGTTTATATTAAATGCCATTCTATTTTTTTATAATAAATGATATTATTTATATAGTTTAGATTAATAAAATAATATGACTATACCAGGTAATTCAGGAGGGCTTAGTCCTGAAGAAAAAAAAGAAATTGATGATCTTTTGAAAGAAGGGGGTGCCGCCGATGAACAGATGGCTCGTCTATTAGAAGGTGGTACGACAGAGACGAAGGGACCGGACAAGACTGGAGATACTGAAAAAAAAACCCAAGAAGTAGATGTTCCTGAAGGTCAGCTAACTGATTCTGTTTTTGGTGTGGAAAAAGATCAAAATCAAGAACCAGATGAAGAGGGCGATCAATCAGAAGAAGAAAAAATTCCCCCGAGATTAAGTAAGACAAATTTAAAACTTACGAAAAAGAGTCAACAACTAGCTGAACGGATTGAGGATTTAGAAGAAGAGAAAAAATTACAAGATAAAATATTAAAACAGGAAGGAAAGTTGGAGTTTCTAAAAAATAAAGATAAGATTTTAGAAAAAGCCTATGCTGAAAATGAAGTTCAAGAAAAAATAAAAACTTTTGAGGAGGAGAGTGTTAGGTTGGGTGAAGAAATTAAAAAAGCCGAGAGTAATGGAAACCATAAACAAAATCTAGAAGACACTCGACTTTTAATAAAAAATGAATCAGGTCTTTTTGATCTTCGGGAATTTTTGGAAAATGATCCGAAAGCTAAAGATGATATTAAGAAAGAAAAAACAGAATTTATGGACAGGGTGTTTAGGGTTGTCCTTGATCTTGAAGAAAAACAGAGAGTTTTTGATGTGGAAAAAGATAAGGCATCTAATTCAGAAAAAAAACTAAGTCCGGAGTTTTTGGCGTTTATGCTTGATAAGACAGGACTTTTGGAAGGAGAGTATGATATTATTAAGAAAATGACTATTCAGGATTTTTTGAAGAAAGTATCTCCAAAGCCATTTTTGAGAATAGTTCCTAGGTCCGATACCGTAAAGATGCCTATGTCTAATACGAAAAGAATTGAGGGAACAGGGTGGGTCATAGATGATATTAATAAGAGATATAAAGAAGAATTAAAGGCAAAACTCCGTTTAAAGGAATATTTTAAGAAAAAACAAAAAGATGATTATGGTTTAACGATTGAACAATTTTTTATAAAGTATCAGATGAGCGATAATTTATTTGATGTGTATTAAAATATATGACTATGGAAACATTAGAAAAAACATCGGAGAGTTTAGAATACTTGAAAGAAAAGTATCTTCTTTTTAATTGGGATCTAGAAAATAAAACTCCTGAAGAGGTGATTAAACTTTTGGAAGAGAAAATAACTCTTATTGATACTATTCTTGGATTTACAGAAGATGTTCTGGGTCCAGAAAAGGAAAAGCTTTTAGAGACTAGAGGTGACTTGGTGCTACAGATTGCTAAAAATAATCAGTTGTTATCCGGAGTTAATGGAGAAGAAGTTATAGATAAGAAGATTGATGAACCTAAACTCGAAAAAAAGTCTCATCAGAAATATCAATGGAGAGCCGGTGAGGAAGCCGAGATGGAGAAAAATATTGAAGATAAACTTAATTTTAGCAGAAAGAGTTTAATAGAATTAAAAGAAAGTGATTCTGAATATGCTGACAAATTAAAAGAATATAAGGATTTCAGAAATTCTCTTCGGGATAAACTTTTTCAGGATAAGCAAACCGAACTCGATGGTTCAGAACTTTTAGATAAAGAGAAGAAAGAAGAACTCGATAATTTTACTTTAGTTTTATATGAAAAATTATATATTAATGAAGCTCTAAAAATTCAGGAAGGGAGAATTAAATTTGAGGCCGAGGCCGGAAAGGATACCAACCTTAAATGGGCTGGAGTTCAAGTTATTAAATTGGGAAATTGGTATCGGAAACTTCCTTTGAAATATAAGGTTGGTTTTTCTGCGGCTCTTTTTGCTGGTACGGCTACTTTTGGCGCTGGAATTTCGGGTGTTACTGGGTTTCTAGCTGCGGCTAGTTTAGGACAAAGAGCCTTGGGGGCTCTAGCTACTGGCATTGGTACAGAAGCCTTGATTGGAAAAGGGTTTAGTAAATTAAGAGAAAAAGATTGGAAGAACAAGGTTGAGGAGTTGAAAGACGAGATCTCTAAAAAGATTAAAGATAAAAATGAAGGGCAAGCTATTTTATCGGCTTTTGATCAAGAAGGGGAAAAGTTAAGTCAACAAGTAGAAAAGGAATTAGCTGGTTTAAAGAAAAAAGAAAAAATACATGATAAATTAAGTTTGATTGGCGGCGTTGCTATTGGTGCTATGGCGGGCATCGGGTCATACGCGTATCATCATTTTTCTCATGGAGCAGGAGATGGATTGGCTCAGGCTAGTGATGTTTCAGCAGATCATATTAAAATGGGAGCTTCGGCGGTAAAATCTGGGGCAATGCCGACTGAACATATAAATCCAATAGTTTCAGCTACTCCGGAAGCGCCAGTGGATTTAGCTGGTGGTCATCATTTAGTGCCGGAAGCGCCAGTTTTACCTAAGATTCCTGGGGCTGTTCCTCCGCCACCAGAAGCATTACCGGTTATGCCAGAAACTTTTAAGGTCGGGGGAATTGATATGAGATTACCAGAAGTACCGCTGAGGATGGGTTCTCGGGGACCCGAAGGAGCGATCATTGATTATTTAAAAGCTAATGGGTTATCTAAAGATGAAGCTGGAAAACAAGCTAGCCAGATGTTTCATAAGTTTATGAAATCGGACGGGGTCATTAAGTTTATGCATGACAATAAATTAAATGAAGATTCTTATCTTAAATTGATGAAGAATATTGAAAAAGGCTCGATTAGAATTAATCCAGATGGCACTATCAAATTTTCTCACATTGACTATGTTAAGGATGCGTTTAAAAAGGCGACAGCGGAAATTACTCATAAGATTGCTGGTGGAGAGGTGCCTGCTGGAAATGGAATACATGATACAGTCGAAGTGGCGACTCAAGCGGCCAAGAATGCGGCTCATTCGGCAATACCTGAACATGCATCATTAGATTCTTCAAACTTAAATTCAATGTCTGTAGAGCCTCATGGCTTATCTCTTCAAGGAGAGGAACATATCTTTCAAAATATGGAGAGGATGTTTTACGGTGGCGCGCCTGACATTAGTGGACCTGATCCAGTCTATACTTCAGTCCTTAAGGCAAAAATTGCTTCTTTTCAGAATACATTAGCAAATCATTGGGTCGGTATTCATGAATTAGCTCCCAAGCTCTCTAAACAAGGTTTTGGAACGATTAAGGATATGACGGTGAAAGATTTTTTGAAAGGGAAACCTGGTACTTGGTTTAGTAAAGGGACGATGTCTTTGTTCGATTCTCGTAGTAGAATAGAATTCCAGGCGAAACTTGATTTACAAACACTTTTTAAGGCGAAAGCTGGTTGGTCAGATTCAGGGTTAACGGTGGATCAATTTTTGAAGAAAATTATCAAGGCGTGAGGTAAGATTTAAGATTTAAGATTTAAGAATTATGGGTTCGGGAATGACAAAAGTGAAATGTGAACGACAAAGAAAAAGATAGGATATGTGAATAATTATAAATAGAATTTTTATTAAACTATGTTAAAATTAAAGTAATGAAGAAAATAGATGGTCAGTATTATATAATTTATGAACGAGATGAAGAGGGTGGGTTTATTGCTTCAGTACTAGCAATTTTTGGGCGTGTTGTCTATGGACACTTAAACAAGCTTATAGAAATATTGCTTTTGCTATTAAGGAATGTCTTGAGGTGATTGCTGATTTTAATGTCATTCCCGCGAAGGCGGGAATCCAGAGATTGAATATTAATGATTAGAAATTATTATGTTTATATTTTAGCAAGCAAGAAAAATGGGACTTTGTATATTGGAGTAACGAACGATTTAATAAAACGTATTTATGAACATAAGAATGATTTGCTAGAAGGTTTTACGAAAAAATATCAAGTCCACATATTAGTATATTTTGAACAAACTGATGATATAAAAAGTGCCATAGAAAGGGAAAAGAATATTAAGAAATGGAATCGAAACTGGAAATTGAAATTAATTGAAAAATCTAATTCAACTTGGGTAGATCTGTCAGTCACTGGATTCCCGCCTGCGCGGGAATGACAGAGTAATAACCTACAAGCTACAACCTACAAGCTAATCTTATGCCAACTATATCAACACAACTACAAGATCAAGATATTATGAAAGAATTGGGGATTATGAATTTACCAGCTGAAATGCGGGATCAAATTTTGGTGAAATTTACCGAAAATCTGTTAATGCAGGTTGGTTTAAAAGTTTTTGGCGCACTTTCGGAAGATGATCAGGAGGAATTTGAAAAACTCAAGGATCTCAACAATCCTGGGGTTCTTAATGATTTTTTTCAAGCTAAGATTCCTAATTATGAAGAGCTAGTTCAAAGACAAGTCAAGAAATCGTTGACTGATTTTAAGAAGCTCGTTAAAGATTTGAGTTAAGAAGATTTAAGATTTAAGAATAATTTAGAGATTTAAAATTATGGATTGCCACGTCCCCGCAAAGCGGGGGCTCGCAATGACATTAAAAAT
This sequence comes from Candidatus Azambacteria bacterium, assembly GCA_016195045.1. Classification (GTDB taxonomy): domain Bacteria; phylum Patescibacteriota; class Minisyncoccia; order GWC2-36-17; family JACQAJ01; genus JACQAJ01. Next base: position 9,765 of record JACQAJ010000057.1, read on the forward strand.
CCCCATGAATCCAATTAATCAAGTGAGTCAAAATATCGAAATTCCTCAAGAGATGAGTGAAGTGGCTATTAAGAAGATGAAAGAACTTCATCCTCATCTTGAAAAAGCTCAATTAGATTATACAAAGCGAGACGCGGGATCACTCGAAAGACAGAGGGAGATTTTTAAATCAGGAGTTGCTCAAAGTCAAGTCAGTCAATCAACGACAGTTAAAGCAATACCTAGTGGAAACTACGTTAAAGGACAGACAAAATTAGCCTCCGGTTTAACTCCGCCAGAGCAATTACAGGTCTTAGTTAACCTCGCTTTTCAGCAAGATCCCATTAAAGCTTCTTTAATGGCGGCTGATCTCAAGGATCCTTTTGTCGAAGATCGGCTCCATGATATTTTGGTGGAGTATCATGAGGAATTAAAAAGGGGAGGAAAATTATTTGAGATTTAAGATTTACGATTTATGATTTAAGAATTTGAATAAAAAACAAAACGAAAATTAATCTTAAATCTTAAATCGTAAATCTTAAATCTTAAATCTAGCTATTAAAAATTCTAAATCTCATGCCCTACTTTCTTATTGTCCTGGTAATTCTTATTAGTCTTTTTGTGTTGTTTCTTCTTTCTCGGAAAATTTTTCGGGGAAAAATTTTGCGGTCGCTCAATATGAAATTGTTACTGATTATTTTGCCGCCGGCTATTTTTAATAAAGAGGAAAAAAAGACGGAAAAAGAAATTATTGCGGTGATGGATCAATTATATTCCGCTTTTTCGGTGATCCAATTTTCTAAAAAAACTTGGTTGGCTCCTAAGCCTTACTTGGTTTTGGAATTAGTGGTGCCTCAAGTGGGCGAGGAGATTCATTTTTATTTGGCTTGTCCTTGGCGTTTAACGGAAGCGATCACGAAACAGATTTATAGTTATTTTCCTTTGGCGAAAGTAGAAAATATTGCCAAGGATTATACAATTTTTACTCCGGGCGGAAAAGTAGCGGCGACGATGGTGAAATTTAATTATTCCTCAATTTTACCCTTTAAGACCTATAAAGATTTAGAGGTTGATCCCTTGAAGGAAATTACTAACTCTTTTTCTCGGCTTAAGGAAGTTGGTGAAGGGGCGGTGATTCAGATTGCTTTTAGACCAGCTAGTCATCAGAATAAGAAACGAAGTTTGAGAGCGCTGAAATTAATTAAGAATGGGAAGAATTTAGGTGAGGCTTTGGAAAAAGTTAATCAAAGCTGGTTTTGGGATTTGATCGATTTCTTTAAAACTGATCATAATAAAAAAGAGTCAGGCGAGGATCAATTTAAGAGAGAAGAGGTTCACGAAGAAGTCGTTAAGGCTTTAACTAATAAAGCGAGTAAGGCGCAATTTGAGACTAATATTAGAATTGTCGCTTCGGCCCCCACCCAAGAGGAAGCCGAAGATATTTTACGCTATTTGGCTAATTCTTTTTCTCAATTTGATCATCCTATTTTAAATAGTTTTTTCATTCATAACTTAAAGAAAGAGGTCCTCAAAAAAACTATTTTTGATTTTTCCTATCGGCTTTTTGATAAGAAAAAAATGATGATTTTGGGAACCGAAGAATTAACTAGTTTGTATCATTTCCCTAATGTGGTTTTGGAGACGCCCAAGATTAAGTTTTTAAAAGCTAAACCCTCGGAACCGCCAGTAAATTTACCTAAGGAAGGACTGATTTTAGGCAAGAATTTTTATCGGGGCGAGGAGAAAGAAGTGAGAATGTCTCAAGAGGATCGACGACGGCATCTCTATACGATTGGTCAAACGGGAACTGGTAAATCAACTTTCTTAAAAAATTTAATTCAACAAGATATTAATAATGGCGAAGGGGTCGGAGTTTTAGATCCTCACGGTGATTTAGTCGAGGATATTTTAGGTTTAATTCCGAAGCATCGCGTGGAAGATGTGATTGTTCTTGATGCTTCTGATTTAGAAAGACCGCTGGGTTTGAATATGTTGGAGTATGATCCCAAATTCCCTGAGCAAAAAACTTTTATTATTAACGAATTGATTAGTATTTTAGATAAACTTTACGATTTAAAAACCACTGGCGGGCCAATGTTTGAGCAGTACACCAGAAATTCCCTTTTACTTTTACTAGAATATCCGGAACGAGGTTTTACTTTAATGGAAATTCCTCGAGTTTTAGCCGATAAAGAATTTCGGAAATCCTTGCTGAAGGATTGTACCAATATTATTGCTAAAGATTTTTGGGAAAAAGAAGCCGAGAAGGCGGGTGGGGAAGCCTCGCTTCAAAATATGGTGCCCTATATCACCAGTAAGTTCGGGATCTTTATTTCCAATGATTATGTTCGGCCTATTATCGGCCAGAGTAAAAGTACTATTAATTTCCGAGATTTGATGGATCATAAAAAGATCTTATTAGTGAGTTTAAGTAAGGGGCGACTCGGTGATATCAATTCTTCCTTACTTGGTTTAGTGATCGTTGGTAAATTATTGATGGCCAGTTTTTCTCGAGTTGATCAGCCAGAAGATCAGCGACAAGATTTCTATCTTTATCTTGATGAGTTTCAAAATTTTGCTACTAATTCGATTGCCACGATTTTGTCCGAAGCTAGAAAGTATCGCTTGGATTTAGTAATTGCTCATCAATTTATCGAGCAACTCAAAAAAGAAATTAAAGACGCCGTTTTTGGTAATGTCGGTTCGGCGGTTTCTTTTCGAGTGGGAGCGGCGGATGCGGAAGCCGTGGTGAAACAATTTTTTGAACCAGTTTTTAATCAGAACGATCTCGTCAATATTGATAATTTTAACGCTTACATAAAATTGATGATTAATAATACCACTACCAAACCATTTTCAATTGCGGTTAATCGACCGGATAAACCCAATATCGCTTTAGCCAAAAACATTCGAGAATTGTCTCGTCTCAAATACGGTCGGGATTATCAAATCGTCAAAGAAGAAATTGCTAGTCGGTACTTGTGGGACAAAGAAAGTGAAGAATGAAAAACTAAAAACTAAAAGTGAATAATTAAAAATTAAGAGCGAATTATTTTTAGTTTTTAGTTTTTAGTTTAATTTATGGAACTTATTTTAAAAGATAAAAGTCGGTTTTTGGGAACTAGTTTTGGGGCAGAACTTTCTCTGGCCGGAGAAGTGGTTTTTAATACCGGTATGACTGGCTACGTTGAGTCATTGAGTGATCCTTCATATGCTAATCAAATCTTAGTTCTGACCTATCCTTTAGTTGGTAATTATGGCGTTCCAGACGCCAGTTTTTTTGAGTCAAAACGGATTCATCTCGCGGGTTTGGTAGTTTCTGAATACAGTGAAACTTACAGTCATCGCATCGCCAGGCAGTCATTGGCGGAGTGGTTGAAAAAAGAAAAGATACCAGCGATCAGTGGCGTTGATACGCGTGCTCTGACTAAAAAGCTTCGTGAAAAAGGGACGATGCTCGGAGCGCTTTTGTCTGATGGTCAGATGATTCCCTGGTATAATCCTGATAGCGAAAATCAAGTCGCCAGAGTCAGTCCTATGGAAGTCAGTGTTCATGGTTCAGGTTTGGCAATGGTGGTGGTGGTCGACTGCGGGGCCAAAGAAAATATTATTCGGTTGATTCAAAAACCAGGTCTTCGAGTCCTGCGGGTACCATGGAATTACGATTTTACTAAAGAGGCTTATGATGGGGTGATTATTTCCAATGGCCCGGGTGATCCGACTCATTGTCAAGAAACTATTGCCATCATTAAAAAAGTCTTTGCTCAAAAAAAACCAATGCTGGGCATTTGTCTTGGTGTTCAACTGATGGCCTTGGCCTCTGGGGCTAAGACCTATAAATTAAAATATGGACACCGATCACACAATCAACCCTGTCGCGACTTGATTAATGGTCAACGCTGTTATATTACCTCTCAAAATCATGGTTTCGCGGTCGAGGCCAAAACTCTTGGCCAGGATTGGCGTTTGTGGTTTGAAAATGCCAATGATGGAAGCGTTGAGGGGATTAGACATAAAACCTTGCCATTTTGGGGAGTGCAATTTCATCCGGAAGCTTCACCGGGTCCGACCGACACCAGATGGATTATCGATGACTTCATTTCAAAAGTCTTGGCAGGATTAAGTATTTGGTGAATTTCTTCGTTGGAATCTGCGCCTCTTCGCTCGCCGTACTACTGAGTACGGCTTACTTGATGCTTGATTCCGCCTCGAAATTCATTCAAATACTTAATCCTACTATGTATTTATATGGTAATAAAAAAACAGCTGATGAAAATAAAAAATAAGCCTAAGGCCTCGTTAGTAAATAATTTACAGGATTCACCTTCATCTTCCCGTAATCTTTCACCTTTCCTCAATCAAAAACCGCTCCCCGTACTTGACAGTACGGCTTGCAATTTTTTCAATCAGAAAGATGAAATCTTACAGAAATCTGAAGGCGAATCTACTGGAAATTATTTACGAACGAGGCCTAAAAAAGTTTTACTGCTAGGTTCTGGTGGTCTGAAAATTGGACAAGCGGGGGAGTTTGATTATTCAGGTAGTCAGGCGATCAAAGCTCTACAACAAGAGGGAGTCAAGGTGATTCTGATTAATCCCAATATTGCGACGGTCCAAACTGATGATCATTTGGCCGACGCAGTCTACTTTTTACCCTTAACGGAAGAATTTGTTTTAGAAGTTATAAAAAAAGAACGTCCTGATGGGATTCTTCTAGGTTTCGGAGGACAGACGGCGCTTAATTTGGGATTGGCACTTGATGAGCAAGGTGTTTTTAAAAAATATGGTCTTCGGGTTCTTGGTACAACGGTTAAGACGATTCGGGATACAGAAGATCGGGAACTTTTTATTCAACGCCTTAAAGAGATAGAGGTTAAGACTGCCAAAAGTTTTGCCACTACTTCGGTAGCGGCCGCTCGAGTAGCCGCAAAAAAACTTGGCTATCCCGTGATGGTGCGGTCGGCCTTTGCTCTGGGTGGTGAGGGTTCCGGTCGTTTTGATTCAGAAAAAGATTTAGTTGCGCATTTGGAAATTGTTTTTAAAACCGTCCGTCAAGTTTTAGTGGAAGAATATCTTTTGGGCTGGAAGGAAATTGAATACGAAGTCGTTCGTGATGTTTATGATAATTGTATTACTGTTTGTAATATGGAAAATATCGATCCGATGGGAATTCACACTGGTGACAGCCTGGTGGTGGCTCCGTCTCAAACGTTGAGTAATGAGGAATACCATCGTTTAAGGGAAGTTTCCATTAAGACGATTCGTCATTTGGGGATTGTCGGGGAAGGTAATATTCAATTTGCTCTCGATCCTCTGACTGGTGATTATCGAGTGATCGAAGTCAATGCTCGTTTATCGCGTTCTTCGGCTTTGGCTTCCAAAGCCACTGGCTATCCCTTAGCTTTTGTGGCGGCCAAGCTGGCATTGGGGTACGCTCTTTTTGACATTAAAAATTCTGTCACTATGACGACCAGCGCTTGTTTTGAGCCAGCACTCGATTATTTGGTACTGAAAATGCCGAGATGGGATCTGGAAAAATTTCATAATTCCGGACTGA
>JACQAJ010000018.1 GCA_016195045.1 Candidatus Azambacteria bacterium
ATACTAGATTCTGAAATTAAAAGAACTGATCTGGGGATCTTAAAGGTTTTAGCTATTTTTGGAACATCCAAAGAGGGGATGATCATCGGTGGTCAAATCACTGATGGAGTTGTTAGGAAGTCTACTAAAGCGGAAATCATCCGACAAGGTAAATCACTCGGTAATGGCAAAATAATGGAATTAAAAAAAATTAAGGAAGAAAAAGAAGAAATGAGGGCCGGGGAAGAATGTGGAATTAATTTCGGATCCGGTATAAAAGTTGAAATAGGGGATACCCTAAAATGCTACGCTGAAGAAATGTTACCGAAGTATTTAGAATAAGTTATAAGGTTGAAAGTTTATAAAGTTGAAAGTTATAAAGTAATTGTATTTAACTTTATGAACTTTAAGAACTTTATAAACTTCTACAACTTTATGAACTTTATAACCCATCTTGAATCCCAGAAAAGAAAAAATTAGTAAATTAATTAAAAAAGAGATCGGCAAGATTCTCGAGGAAGATATTGAATGGAAAGAAAATCTCTTAGTCACCGTCAATCGAGCCGAACTTAATGATAATTTTTCTCTGGCCGTTATTTTTATCTCCGTTTTTCCCGATGATGGCGAATTAGAAGTCCAACGTATTTTAAGAACTTTACTCCCACGAATTAACATCCTCTTCAGAAAAAGTATCCCTCTCAGGGCCTTCCCAAAATTAGAATTCCAAATCGAGAAGATCAGCTAAGTGACTCTTTTTCTTTTTGCCAGACCGCTTATTCACTTTCGGATTTAAAGTTTTATTGCTTCTGATTTTTCTCTATAACGTTCCAGCATATACGATGTTGCGTTAGCCGAATGTTTTTCTTGGTCGTCCGTTTAATTGGTGTTGTGCTTTTTTTACTTCATATCTAGTGGATTTGGTAAAATCTGGACCTTCTTAACCTCATTTCTTAACATTTCTTTTATTTTTTCAAAATCAACATCGTTATTATTTTTGAATAATATTTTTTCTTGAGTTATATCTTCAAAATAAACAAGACTTTTCAATATTAAATTTCTTTCTAATTCTGGATATTTTATATAAGCTTTCTCTAATAAATTAAGAAGGGAAAGGTTTTTTAAAATAAAATAGAGATCAATGTAATCTTTATTACTCGCCCTTCCAGTAATAGCCAATAACTTCATACAAGCAATATCTTCTATTGAGGCCAGAGATAAATTTTCATCATCATCGACTCTTTCTTGAATAAGATGATATTTATGCGTAAAAAAGCTAATTTTTATAAAATCATCGACTAGCACAGTTAAAGTATTTAATTCTTCCTGAATATTAAGTAAGGTATGTTTTTTGAAAATCTCTCTTAATTGTTCAAACAACTTTTTTGTATTTATGTCTTGTTCGCTGAAAAAATCGAAATCAATACTATCTCTGTGTCCTATTTGTAAAGCTAAGGCAGTCCCACCAGCAAGATAAAAATCTTTTTTAAATTCTTTAAAAAGAGGCAGTAGGTCTAGTCTTTTTTTATCTAAAATATTGTAAAACATATTTATTTTATAGTTTCAAATCGAGAGGTTATCTTGCGTGGCGTGATATCAAAAATAAGAGACCAGAAAGCCATTGATTTATTATTCCATTCTCCAGGTAGAGGGTTCGTCAAAGCACTCTTGATATCTTCTTTAGTATAAGTCTTGAAAAGCCAGTTAGTCGCTTCACTAGTGCCAAAATTCAAGACATTCGTTATAATGCGTTTTTTATCTTGTAAGATATCTAGAGCGTCAATATCATAAGACCACAAAAAAGGTTTGATAAAATTAGGTATCATATTTTATATTATAACAAAATATTGAGACATTAACAAATTAAAGTTACCCATTAAAATTACCCGTAAATCCTCACGCCCTACATATTCGTTCTTATTTTATTGTCATTACGAGAAGGTAGTCTCGTAGGCCATCAACAAGTAATCTTAAATAATAAGATTGCCACGTCCCCGCAAAGCGGGGGCTCGCAATGACAGGTATGGGGGGATTGTAAAAATACTAATTCCGAAACCCGTCTCAAGAAACTCAAGGGAATCATACACTAGTTGGTAGGTTGTAGTGAGTAGTTGGTAGCCGAAATTAAACCATACAGGTTCAACCTGTATGGTAGAGTAGGGAATTCACAAAGGGCGGTCCTTGGCGATTCGGAATGACAAAATAGGTGAGTTGAGAATGACAGGCGTGTGATGGGTTACAAATCGCTATGTTTCAATTTAATCCTAAAATCTTTGTTTTTAAGCTATTTTAGCCGCCCTCGCTCGGTTCTAGAAAGAGACAGAAAACAAAAACTCCCGCTCAATTGAACAGGAGTTTTTGCGTGTTATCAAAATGTTCGGTATTTTTTATCCGCTGTAGCTTTACGCGAAGACGGGGAATTCTCTCCTCTTTATAATAGATACCCGCCACAGAGCCGCGAACCAGCTCGCCTGAAATGATACGGGCCGAGGAACGGTGTTTAGAGGAGAGAGATTTGTGTCCCTTCTCCACTCGCCCCGTAGGGAAACAAAGTTTCTCCTTTGGGGTTTGCACGGGGCAGGGACAATCTTACTCACACTGCTGCCCCGATCCGATTCCGTCGAGCTGACTCATCGGCTCTCTAGCGATTACCTGCCCCGAACAAATTTGCCCTACAAATTTGTTCGGGGTCTTTTGTTTTCAATTTGCCATCTCTTTCGAAATCACTTCGTTTCTTGTCCCGTACCAATGCGAAGCATTTGGTACTGGATGAAATGAACTCGAGAAAGATGAGGAGTGCTCTGTGTAAGCAGCACTCCCCATTAAATTTCGTTCCTCCCACTAATCGGTTGTGCGACCGATTGTGGTCTTCACGGATGTGCAATCCGTGGCCAGCTG
>JACQAJ010000047.1 GCA_016195045.1 Candidatus Azambacteria bacterium
AAGCCTACCTCAACTAAGGCTCGGAAAGGCATGGAATGAGAAGAGAAAGTCGTTAAACGTTCTGGCCGCTCTTGTTGGATCATATGCCAAAAGGTTGCCGAGAAAGCGACGATCTTAGAAAATGATGGAGCGGGCCAAATATTATTGATATAGAGGGGGATTGGCTGGTAACTTGATTTTAGGGGATTCTTAGTGGTAAGAAAATTATAAGTTAAACAAGCGAAATAACCTTTTTCGGCTCGGGTATCAATATCAAAAGCCGAAACAATAATATTGTCATAATCAATTTTCAGGGGGTCGATGATTTTTTCTTGAACCATTTGGCCGGCGAAATTGATGTTCGAACCCTTGCCTGGTATTTCATTGGGTAAATCTGCCGGATGAATGACAAGCAGGAATTGGAAAAATTTATTTTTAAATTCATTTTCTAGTTGGCGAGCGGTCTCAAGGTAGGTCGGGCCAGACCGAAATTCTGGCGCCAGAACCACGATCATTTTTTCTTTGGGATAATCATCATCGACTAAAGCTTGCAGAGCTAGTTTAATCATTTCATAATTTTCTTGATAAACAGGCAGAATAATTAAATGATAAAGATCAGGCCAATTTTTTTTAATCGTTTTTTGCTTATCAGAGAGGTTGGCTAATTTATTAATCCAATCAATTTTAGTGTTGTCCATGATCTTTCGATAAGCGACTTTGAGATGGATAGATAGATAAATAGTTTTAATTAACCAGTAAATATCGAAAATAATAATAAAAAAAGCCACGTAGAGTGGTTTAAAATACGATAAAACAATTAGGAGAATTAAGGTTCCCCATGAGAGAATTCCGGGCAAGATCTCTAAAAGACGATAAAAACGATATTCTTTTGCGTCTGTCAGATCATTAGCGCTACCAATATTGAGATAGTCTGGAGAATTATTCATCCTGTTAGAAGTCCGAAAATAATCTATCGTAATTCATGACTTTCAAGCGATAGCGCCTTCGGCTGTTATTTTGTGTATTATCATTATCCCTATTAGACTTCTAACGGGATTCATCTATAAAAATTAGCACACTGCTTGTTATTTTTCAATTTTTAGATATGATTAGTTAACTCACAATTATTAGAAATTAGAAATTAGAAATTAGAAATTAGAAATGGCCCTATCGTCTAATGGTTAGGACATCAGATTTTCAATCTGGTAATACGGGTCCGATTCCCGTTGGGGCCACCATATTTGCTTTGGATCATGAAAAATTATTTTCCTATCTTAAAGAGAAATGGAAATGTGAAAAAGTATTTTTCTATCCAGGGATACAATTTAACGATGAAGTACGTGGACAACTTTTTGATAAGCTAACAAACCTCGGTGCAGTTGTTCGTCCAAAATACTTTTCAGTCTACAAAAATAGAGATAAAATTTTGAGTACTAATTGTCCAAAATGTAATACGGAAGTTACCCAGAGGGTAGATATGGGGAATTCTTGGAAATGCAATTGTGATGTTGAAATGACTATGGATATTTTAGATTACGCCAGAGAAGATACGGAAATACTTATTTTTACTGGTGACGGAGATTTTGAATCACTGATTGAGCGAGTAGTCTGTAATGGGACAAAAGTCTATCTTGTTTCAAGTGCCAAGAAAAATAAAATTGGACCAAGATACATAACATCACGATTTTCTACAAAATTGCGTAATTTACTTGCAAAATATTCAGAAAAAGTTTTATATCTTGAGCTTGATGATTGGAAAATGCGTATAAAATTAGATAAAGAATAGATAGTTTAGATAAAGGAAAACGCCGTACAGGCCGGCGTTTTCTAAGGACTATTTAAGTATATCTGTTAAAAAAGAGAAGTCAAGTAAAAGTCTTATAACGGTCTGAAATTTTCCAATGCCTACCTCATCAAAAAATTTTTGGTTGACGTTACCGAAACCATTTTTTGTGGTGGCGCCGATGGCTGATGTGACTGATGAGGCTTTTCGGCAAATTATTGCCAAGTATAGTCGACACGGAGAGCTAGGTGGGGGACCGGATATTTTTTTTACTGAATTTGTTTCAGCTGATGGTCTGTGTTCGTCGGGGCGAAATATTTTACTTTGTGATTTGGCCTATAGTGAACATGAGCATCCAATCGTCGCGCAGATTTTTTCTTCCCATCCCGATCATATTTTTCAAGCGGCAGAATTGCTTCGGTCACTCGGTTTTGATGGCCTTGATCTTAATATGGGGTGTCCAGATAAAGGGATTGAAAAACAAGGATCAGGGGCGGCTCATATTAAAGATCCGC
>JACQAJ010000053.1 GCA_016195045.1 Candidatus Azambacteria bacterium
AAGGATATTAAAACTGAAGGTTATAATTTAGAACCTCGTTATCAAAATTTTAATTGTTCAATTAGTAGTCAAGATGTTAAGCCCTGTCCACCTAGTGTGATTGTTGGTTATACTATTACTCAAACAGTCAAATTAAAAATAAGGAATTTTGATCAGATTGGCGATATTTTAGGAGGGATAGTCGAGCAGGGCGCCAACAATGTTTCCCAGCTTTCTTTTAGTGTTGATGATCCAGAGACTTTAAAAAATGAGGCCCGAGAAAAAGCGATTGCCCAGGCCCAAGAAAAAGCTATGAGAATGGCTAAAGTAGCTGGTTTTAAATTAGGTCGCTTAGTCTCAGTTGATGATGGTTCAGGATTGCCGATACCCTATAAGACTATGATGTCACCTAGTTATGCTGGAGATATGAGGGGTATGGCTACGGCCACCGTGGCTCCCACCATTGAACCAGGATCTCAAGAGATAGTAGTCAATATGACGTTGAGGTATGAAATGGAATAGGGTTAATAAAACTATTTTTAAAAACACGCGTTAAATTCCCCTGCGAGGAATTTACGCTCGCTCTCGGCCTCGCTCGGTCGCCCCGCTTTGCGGGGCGACCACCGTGCCCGCTCGGCCTCCGAGACGGTTTTTAGAAAAATAGTTTTATTAACCAAGGGAGAGAGTGTTATTATTAAAGATTATTAAGGAACAAGTCTAAATTTGGTCCATGTATTAACAATAGCTAATTAAAATGATTGAATTTAATGTTTTAAAAAAATCTAAAATTAGTGGGGCGCGGGTGGGGATATTAAAGACTTCTCATGGAGAAATTGAGACGCCAACTTTTGTGCCCGTGGCCACCCAAGCGGCCGTAAAAACCTTGGATAGTTTTGAGGTGGCCAAGACTGGCAGCCAGATTTTGATGGCTAATACTTTTCATCTTCATTTAAAACCTGGCGATAAAATTGTTAAAGCCAATGGTGGTCTTCATGAGTTTATGAATTGGCCTAAACCCTTGATGACTGATTCGGGTGGTTTTCAGGTTTTTAGTCTGGGTTTTGGGACTGATTTTGGAACCGGGAAAATTTTGAAAAGCTCTTCTAAAAAAACTCAACCCAACATTATTGAAACTAATGCTCAACCAAAAAGTTTAAGAATCACTGATCAGGGAGTTTATTTCCGATCACCGATTGATGGCCAGCAATTGTTTATCGGGCCCAAGGAATCAATTAAAATTCAAGAAAATTTAGGCGCTGATATTATTTTGGCTTTTGATGAATGTCCACCACCAATGGCCAGTTATGAATATTTAAAAAAATCTCTGGTTAAAACTCATAATTGGGCGTTGGATTGTTTAAAAGCCAAAAAATCCAATCAAGCCATTTATGGAATTATTCAAGGTGGTTTTCACAAAGATTTACGAAAAGAAAGCGCTCAATTTATCGGTGCTCTGCCTTTTGATGGTTTTGGGATTGGTGGCGAGTTTGGGGGCGATAAGAAAAAAATGGCTGATATGATTGCCTGGACTCTTAATTATCTTCCCAGATTAAAGCCAGTCCATCTCTTAGGGATTGGGCATCCTGATGATTTGGAATTAATTATTAAAGCCGGAGTGGATTCTTTTGATTGCATTATTCCCACTCACTACGCTCGTCGGGGGATTGCTTTTGTAGAAAAAGGTCAATTAGACCTGACCAACCCAAAATTTTTAAAAGATCAACTACCCATTGATCAGAAATGTCTTTGTTTCACTTGCCAGACTTATCGACGAAGTTATCTTTGTCATCTTTTTCGAGCGAAAGAAATATCAGCCTTAAAATTATTAAGTTCTCATAACCTTTATTTTTTTAATGATAAGGTCGCTAAAATTAGAGAGAAAATTAGAAATGGGAAATTCTAGTTCCTGGTTTGTAGTTTGTAGATTTCTACTCACTACTCACTACTCACTAATCTTATGGACGACGTTATTGCTTTATACAAACCCAGAGGAATTAGTTCTAATAATTTTTTGACCTTAGTTAAAAAAAAGACGGGAATTCAGAAAATTGGTCATGCGGGGACACTTGATCCTTTGGCCGAAGGCGTCTTAGTTATTGGATTAGGTAAGGGAACGAAAAAATTGAATTTGATTATAAAGAATGAAAAAGAATATGAAGCGACGGTTCGTTTAGGAATTGAAAGTAGTACTGATGACGAAGAAGGGGAGAAAACTGTTTTCATGTGTCATCCCCGCGCAGGCGGGGATCCAGTAATGAATTCAAATCTGGATTCCCGTTTTCACGGGAATGACAGAATAAAGTGCGATGAGTTATTGGTAGGAGAATTAGCAATAAAACTAATCGAAGAAAAATTGAAAGAATTTATTGGTCAGACTGAACAAAGGCCACCAATTTATAGCGCGGTAAAATATCAGGGTCGAGAAGCCTATAAATGGACGAGAGAGGGAAAATCAGTTGAGCTGAAACCAAGATTAGTTGAGATTAAAGAAATAGAAATTATTGATTATCAATGGCC
>JACQAJ010000064.1 GCA_016195045.1 Candidatus Azambacteria bacterium
GAGAGCGGGGGCTCAAAATATCGTTCCTTCAACGACTGGCGCGGCGACGGCCCTGTCTCGGGTTATCCCAGATCTCAAGGGTCTTTTTGACGGGATTGCAGTTAGAGTTCCCACCATAGCCGGATCACTTTCTGATATTACTTTTGTCGCTAAGAGAAAGACGACGGTTGAAGAAATAAATAATATCTTAATGACCGCTGAAAAGGAAGTTCACTGGCAAGGAATTTTTAAAACTAGTCAGGAAGAATTAGTTTCTTCTGATATTATTGGCGATCCTTATGCTTCTATTATTGATTTAAAATTTACTCGAGTCGTTGACGGCGATTTAGTTAAAGTCCTGGCTTGGTACGACAACGAAATGGGGTATGTTCATACCCTCGTTAGACACGTGATCGAGGCGGGCGTTGCATTAGAAACTAGAAACTAGAAACTAGAAACTAGAAACTAGAAACTAGAAATTAGAAACTAGAAACTAGAAGCTAGAATAAAATTTCTAAATTCTAGATTCTAAATTCTAAATTATCATGATATATTTAGGAACGGATCACGCGGGTTTTAATTTGAAAGAAGTTTTGAAGAAATATTTAAGCGAGCTGGGTTACGAGATCAAAGACCTCGGTAATTTTGTTTACGATGAAGCTGACGATTATCCGGATTGGATTGGGCCTTGCGCGGAAGCCGTGGCCAACGATTTAAAACAGGGGATTGATTCTCGAGGGATTATTTTAGGTGGTTCGGGACAAGGCGAAGCGATAGTAGCCAATAAGGTTTCTGGGATTAGAGCGACCGTTCTTTATAATTATAATGAAGATATTATCAGACTTTCCCGTCAACATAATAATGCTAATGTCCTCTCGTTAGGGGCTCGATTCATTGATGAAGAACAAGCCAAAAAAGCCGTGGAACTTTGGCTCGAGACGGATTTCCCTGGAGACGAGAGGCATATAAGAAGAATTGCCAAAATCTAGTAAATAGAAAGTAGCAGAATCTAAATTTTGTAGTAGATAATTTCTAATGTCTAATTTTCAATTTCTATTAAATTTCTAATTCTTCAATTTTCAATGAGTGGTTTTTCGTTGTTTGAAAATTAATTAATTGAAAATTTAATGAAAATTAGAAATTAAAAATTGAAAATTAATTTTATTTACTATTTACTACTTTCTACTTACTATGACTGAAATCATTCCCGCCATTATCGCCCAAGATTTTAAAGAATTACAAGATAAAATAAATCTTGTTGAGTTTTGTGTTGACTGGGTCCAAATTGATGTCATCGTTGGTATTTTTGTTACTTCCTTAAATTGGAATAATCCATCGGAAATTAAAAATTTAAAGACTCAAATTAATATAGAAGTTCATCTAATGATTGATCAACCAGAATTGGTGATTGATAGCTGGATTAATTCCGGGGCCAAAAGAATTTTAGTTCATTATGAATCAACCAAAAAACTCGATGAAGTAATTGATAAAATTAAAAAGGCAGGACTGGAAGTCGGAATTGTTCTAAAAATGGAAACGCCGATAGAGGTTTTAGATAATTTTATTGATAAGATAGACGTTATTCAATTAATGGGAATAGTTGAGATCGGTTTTTATGGTCAACCTTTTGATCATCGAGTCTTAAAAAAGATATCTACTTTGCGAAAAATATATCCCAATGTTATAATAGAAATCGATGGGGGAGTGACCTTAGAGAAGGCCGAAGCTCTGGTTAAGGCTGGGGTTAATAGGTTGGTCGCTGGTAGTGCTATCTTCAAAAGTAATGATATCAAAGAAACGATTGAGAAGTTAAGAGTTAAGAGTTAAGAGTTAAGAGTTAAGATTCAAGAGTTAAGATTTAAGAATAATTCATGGATAAACGAATATTTTTGGTAGTAATTTTTCTGTTAATGATAGGAGGAATAACGTCATCAGTTTTAGCGGCTGATATTAGAAATGGTTTGACAGAAGATTTAGCGGTTAGACTTTTAAATAATATTGTTTGGGCCCTTCTTGGGGTTGTTGGTGTGGCCTCTATCTTTGCCGTACTTTATTCTGGGTTTTTATTTATGACTTCAGGAGGAGACGAGAAAACCTTGGAAGAGGCTAAAACTTTTCTTAAGTATGCTATTATTGGTGTAATTATGGCTGCTTTATCTTTTAGTGTGACGACGATAATGAATAGCTTGTTAACGGGTTAACAGGTTAATCAAATGAGTTAATTATGAAAAGAACAATTCCAATCTTAATTATTTTGATCTTGGTCGGTGGAATAACCTCGGTCGCTTTGGCTGGAATAAGGCCTATCTATGGTTTAGACGCTA
>JACQAJ010000062.1 GCA_016195045.1 Candidatus Azambacteria bacterium
GTTAAATCAGTGGCCAACTTCTTGGAAACTTTATCAATCTTATAAACCTTTTCGGCAATATATTTACCATTGAGCATGGTTTTGTCCGAACTAACCGGAGCTGGGTCAACAAACTTCTCTTTAGGTAATCGAGCCAAGGCTTGTTTCATAAACTCTTGCCACCAAGGCGCCGCCACGCTCGCTGAAAAAGCTCGATTAACCATCGGCGTATTATCGTTATTCCCTACCCAAACACCGGCCGCGAGATTAGGCGCATAGCCAATCGTCCAGAGATCATGATAAGCATTAGTCGTTCCGGTTTTCACTGCCACATTATAATCAGGCAAATAAAGCGCACTAGTTCGACCAAAAACTGGTACTCGTAATTCATTATCTGATAATATTTTATTAAGTAAGCGAGCATATTGAGATTCTAAAACTTGTTGTGGTCGAGGTTGATATTCTTCAATGATCTTTCCATTTTTATCTTCAATTCTTAAAATCGAAGTCAGGTCATTCTTCACTCCGTCATTAGCAAAAACACCGTAAGCATTGACCATTTCTAAGAGCTTAACCTCGCCACCACCGAGAACCAGAGAAAGTCCAAAGCGACTTCGATCCTTAAGAGTGGTCAACCCCAAGGTCTCCGCAAAATCAATGGCATTATTGACGCCAACCAAATAAAGCAATTTTACCGAAGCCACATTAATCGATTGGGAAATGGCTTCTTTGAGCATCACTGGCCCCCGATACTTACTATCAAAATTCTCGGGATGATAACATTTATCTGAATCAATAATCAAAGAATTGGAACCCTTTTCTAGAGTACACAAAGGATTGAATTCGGTTGGCAAATCAAACAAGACAGTTTCTGGGGTATAGCCTTTTTTCAGAGCCAAAGCATAAACGATCGGTTTAAAAGATGAGCCCGGTTGGCGTTGAGCGGTTGTAATATTAAAATTACCTTCTCGTTTGACATCAAAATAATCCCGCGAGCCAACCATAACTAAAACTTGTCCGGTCTTGGGATCGATGGCCACCAGACCAGCATTCTTGGCTTGAAATTTTTTTTCATTAACTTCGCCGGCTTTTTTTATTATTTCTTCCGCGATCCCTTGCAAATCATAATCCAGAGTCGTGATCACTTTTAATCCCGCTTTGTCAATAAATTCTTCGCCATATTTATTACTCAGATACTCTTTAATATACATGACAAAATGAGGCGCCCGAATAGAACTTCTTGATTTAATGAACCGAGGTGTTTCTTTTTTGGCAAATAAAGCTTCTTCGAGGGTCACGAGATTAGCTTCAGCGGTTTTATCTATAACTGAATTTCTTCGTTGAATTAACTGATCTAAATGGGAACCATAAGGCGAGTAATAGCTCGGTGCTTTGGGCAAAGCGGCTAAGAGAGCCATTTCTGCTAAGCTGGCTTGTTTCACTGACTTACCAAAAAAAGTTTGACTGGCGGCTTCAATTCCATAAGCCCCCGATCCGTAACTAATGGTATTTAAATAGGAGGTGATAATTTCTTTTTTAGAATATTGACGCTCCATTTGATAGGCTAAAATAACTTCTTTGATTTTTCTCACAATCGTCCGCTCAGGAGTTAAAAAGGAATTCTTAATTAATTGTTGAGTAATCGTTGAGCCACCTTGAACGACTTTGCCAGAAAAAAGATTGGCCCCGATAGCCCGAAAAATACTTCTAAAGGATAAACCGCCGTGTTTAAGAAAATTTCGATCTTCGATTGAAATCGTCGCATCAATCATCTTTTGAGGAATCTCTTCAGACTTTAAAGAAGTTCTTTTAACATCCGAATAAACATCGTACAAAAGAGTCGCGCCGGTTCGGTCATAGATTTTGGTCGACTCCACCACTTCTGGTTGAGTTAATTTATTGAGATCCGGCAAATCTTTGGCGAAATAAAAAAAACCAGCCACCAAAAACATCGCCCCCAAAAGAGCCAGACAGAAAATAACCTTAATAATTGTCTTTATTTTTTTAAAAAGTAGTTTGACCATAAGTTTCGCTATTCGCTATTCTACTTCTAAAAGCTAACAACAAGCTAGCGCATTCAATCATCTAAAATGACACCGTAGCCTCATTGGTTCTATCATATAAAATGACACCGAAATTATGGTATCTTTTTACTCTTAACTCAGTTAGTTAAGTAGTAAAAATTATACCAGAACGTTATTTAAAAGGGTCGAAAAAGAAGAAAGGAGAAATTTTAGATGAGTATTGTGGTAACACCGGACAGCGGATAATTTTAATATTCAGTTTTGAAATATAAAATATAAAAATTTATTAATGAACCTCCGACCAGCTTGCTGGTCGGTATCAAGCAGAAAGATTTATTTTGAGAAACCGTAGGTTTCTCAAACTCTTCCCTGCAAGGTAACCGACAGTAACCGACCAGCAAGCTGGGTCGGAATTAGCAAGTTAATTTTTTACTAAAATTTTCAAAGTATTAAAAAGTACCCCGCAGAATCAAGCTCTGCATGGTACTGTGTCAATCTATTCCTATTCCTATTCCTATTCCCGATAGGCGTTAGGATTACGCCAATCAGGATAATTACTGTCTAGCCAATTTATGTCTAGATTTCGTTTCTCCTCATAATCCTTCTTCATATACCAAGAACCGACCTCAGTCAGTTCTGTTTTGTACACTCTCCTATCATAATCAAGGACGCTGGCGATCTGCATAAATCCATACTGATAGCTTACGGATTCAAACCCTACACGAAACCTGTTACGTAATTATATTGTTTTGTATTTTATCATAAAAAAGTAGACGACGCAAATTATTTTGCAAAATAAAAAAGTACCAAACTAATTAAAAGTAATGGTACTTTTGCTTAACCAGCTATCTCAGTCGTAATGTGTAAATATATCACGACTGAGATAAGATTATCATCTCTTTTTAAAAGAGATAAACCTCTCCTCATGAGCATTAAAGACGCGTTCAATGTCTTTCTCATCATAAAAACCGTTACTAAACGCATTCAGGGCCACAAAATAATGATAGGAATCGAATTTCATATTATCTTTATTCAAAGACAACTTAAAGAGAATACGTCTAAATTCTAGTCTTTTTTCTTCTTTCATGGCATCAAGCCGATTTCCGAAATTACTGTCCATACACATACAACATCCCTCCTTTCTGATTAATTTCTTATAAAATCCATACCCAAGAACCATAATTGATTGTAACAAATTAAAAAATAATTACAAGCTAGAGTCTTGTCTAAACCGTTTCCTGCTGATAACATTCTTGGCAGGAAATTTTTGCCGCTTCTTCTGTCCATTGATCAAAAAAAGATCGTGAAAAATCATAGTCTCGACCATAATCTCGAGCATCCCAATTATCACTCCACCAACACTTATGGCAATAAATCCGATAAAAGGCCTGGGGCTCTATATTTCAAAATACATTTTCAAAACTTTTTTTACCCGAGACATATTCTTAGTATCCAGTTGACCAATAAGACCGAGCACGACGACCTGATCAAGAGTAGCCATTTTGGTCGTCTTTATGATAGATTTTAATTTAAGTCCTGTTTTGGAAAAATTCTTATCTGCTAAATCCACAACAATATCAAAGACGTGCACCTTATTTTGTGAAACTGAAGAGATAAAACAAACAGTCAGATCATCGCCTTTTTGTGTACCCAAGACAAGGGCTGGACGAACCTTATTACCAGATAGATCGGTAAAGGGAAAGGGTGTTAAAACAATATCGCCAATTTTATACATATTTATTTTTTAATATCTTTGACTGAATAAATCTCTGGCTCGTGAGTTAAAAAATCAAAACTTTTGGAATAAGCATTGATATTAGTAATCTCGGAAAACTTGCCATTCCAGCAAATAGGAAAAGGAATGAGGACAACTTCTGGAACATTTCTACGTCCAATGACAATAGACTTATGACTAGTAGTCACCGTATTGACCAAATTGCTCATTCTTTCTCGAGCCTCCGTTGTTGAAAGTGTTTTTATATTCATATAGGTATTGTACAAAATGTACAAATTTAAAGCAATAGTCCAGAAATTAGGTTGTATAATTTAATTATTAATTCTGAATCCATGGTTTTTATCATCCCCTCCCCAGACCAGGTCGAGAGCTGTGGTGGGCATACAGTAATTGAAATCAAACCTGGATCCCGGGTCAAGCCCGGGATGACACAAAGATGGAAACCCGTTAACCCGTTAACAAACATTCTAGACCACTTCCTGCTGATAACATTGTTCACAATACACAATCTCGGGACGATCTGGGGCATAGGAAGTTTGAAAATTATTACCACACTGAGGACAAGATCGATTATAGAGCTCAAAGACAATCGTGCCAAATCTTTTTCTTTTTTCTGATAAACGAGTAAAAGGATTAATTCGTGGCAAAGGAAGATTATGTTGACGATAGAAATCAAGTTCTGGTCTGATAATCCTAAAATATTTTTTATTTTCCTGATCAAAAATTACCGCCTGAAGAATATCATCAGTAACATTTTTTATGTCTTTTGGTAAATCAATACTCTTAATTACTTTTTCGGTGATCTCTGGAATAGTCTCTTTAATTTCTTCGACATCATACCCGTATTTTTTAGCTATCTCAATATTATCGTAACCAGAATAAGAAGTGGCCACAGAAATATTATAAGGTATCGAAGAGAGACTCGGTGGAAAAAATTCTCCGTAATCGCCCTGAACAAACATTTTTAATTTTATTAGATCCAATAATTCATAATAATCTTTTTCTAAATATCAAAAATCAAAATTAAATTAGAAATTAGAAAATTGCGGATTAAGGTTTTCAATAATTAATAATTCCTAGGAGCTAATTTAATTTTTCATTCTTAAATCTTAATTCACACTTCTCGATGTACTGACCACCACAAAACAATCATAGCGATAAAAGCGAGACTAGCACTAGTATAAAAAGCGATCGAGGAATTGAAATTTTGCCATAAAAAACCGGCGATCACCGAGGCTGGTAATAAAGCCAAGCCCATAATCATACTCTGAAGACCGAAAGCGGTTCCTCTTAAATCCTCTGGAACTAAATCAGAAGTAATCGCTCGAATGGTCCCATCAGTTAAGGCACTATATAATCCCCACAAAATAAAAAGTAACCAAATTAACTTAATATTATTAGTAGAGCCAAAACCAATAAAAGTGAGGACAAAAATACCGAGACCGATCATTAAAGTATTTCGGTGACCAATGTGGTCAGCCAAGATACCAGCGGGTGTAGAAAATAAAGCATAAACAACATTAGCGGCGGCGTAAATTAAGGGAATTAAAATTATACTTAAGCCAGCTTCTCGAGCTTTTAAAAATAAAAAGGCGGGCGAAAAAGTCGCCAAGGAAAGAATAAATAAAGCCAAAAGATATAATTTAAACCGCCAATCGAATAATTTTAAAGAAAAATTAAATGGCTGACTGCAACTTTCTTGAGTTTTATCTTTAACAAAAAAGATAATCAAAACCATGACTAAAATTCCGAAAAATAGAGAGAGAAAAAACAGATGCCGTAAATTATTAGCTAAAAGTGGTAAAAGTAAAAAAGCTAAAATCGGACCAATAATGGCGCCAGTTGTATCCATCGCTCGATGAAAACCAAAAAATTTACCGACTTCGCCATTATGAACCGAAAGAGAAATTAAAGAATCACGTGGCGCCTCTCGAACTCCTTTACCAATTCGATCAAAAAATTTAACCAAAAAAACATGAAAACTACTGGTCGCTAATGACAGAGCTGGCCGAGCAATCATAGAAAAAAGATAACCAGAAAAAATAAAGATTTTTCTTTTTCTAATTTTATCAGAAAAATAACCAGAAAAAGCTCTCAAAAATGAAGCCGCACTTTCCGCTATCCCCTCAATAATACCGATCGTCACAATATTAGCGCCAATCACGGTCGTTAAGAAAACTGGAATGAGCGGGTAAATCATCTCGCTAGAAGCGTCATTAAGCAGACTCACTAATCCCAAAATAAAAATATTTTTAGGAATCGAGAAAATTTTTTCTTTCTTAAACATGAGATTATTTTAATTCAATTTCAATATTTTTGACAGACCGCAAGAAAACTCTTAGATTATCCTTTTGTCATTGCGAATCGAGTGATATCCGCCTCCACCTCCGCCAATTGGCGGATGGCAGAGAGAATCTAGATTTAGCTTTAGTTCTGGATTCCTGCCTTGCGCCACCACTGAAACTAAGGCGGCACACAGTCGTCTGGATGACAGAGATGAATAGTGGCTACTATTGTCACCTTTTTTAGACGGCCGTCTGAAAAAGGTGACAAAAAAGTTTTTTAGAATTTAGAATTTAGAATTTAGAATTTAAGATTATATTGAAATTATTGACCGAAAAATCCTGACCAAGCTTGAAATGGTAGCTTGATCTTCTTATTGTCTTTATCCTTTATTTGCAACAGACACCACTTAGTCAAGGTATTTGAATTTGGCCCAAAAAACACAGAAGAGGTATTATTATAAGGTAGCGTGCAACGGCGAATAACATATTTCTATCGTATATTGAGTCATATAAACTATTGTAGCAGATAAACCCGTTAACTCGTTAACTCGTTAACCCGTTAACAAATATGTTTATACCCTGTACCCTGTTCAAGCTACTGAACATAAATCAAGTATTAAAATGATTTATATAGATTTTCCATAGCTTCTTTAATTGTTATAATAACATCAGAATGGTATCTTTTCTTCTTATCATTCACTACTTTATTTAAAAAATTATAAGCCTCCTTAGCTGCACAACCCTTCATCTCTCCTAATGCCTCGCAGGCTTCATGTTGCACAATAACTGATTCATCGTTTTTAATTACATACATCAAGAAAGGCATTAACTCGAATAACCCAAAATGTCCGATTGTAAATGCAGCTTCGTGTCTAGTTATTGGACTAGAATGGAAAAGTAAAACATCTCTAAGAAGTAATTTATCTTTTAGAAATTTTTTTGGACGCAAATCGTATGATCGATATTTATCTATCTCTTCTAATCTCTGGGGTGATAATTTTGGTAATAGGTTTTTCATAACTAAAAATGAATCATTCCACCGCAAGTGGTGAGGAATTATTTGATTAAAAGGTTAATTACCTTTTTATTATACCATGATTGTGGTTATTTTTTTAGTAAATGTATAATTAAATTAAAAATTAGCTCTCGGAGGCGATTTGGTAAGGTCCCGAAGGGTAAATCACTGAGAGCGCAGCCCCAAAAATCTCGCTGGGATTTTGAGGGGCGGTACTTTTAAACTTAGTTACCGAGCGCCCTCTTTAATCTTTAAGAGAATTCTGATAGTCTTTAACCATGGAAAATAAAATCACTCAAAATAATTCCTTAGAAGCGATTAGGCACTCTTTAGCGCATTTGCTCGGGGCGGCGGTTTTAAAATTGTGGCCTGAGACTAAACTAGCCATTGGACCGGCCATTGAAAATGGTTTTTACTATGATTTTGAATTTGTTAAAACCATCACCAATGAAGACTTAGGAAAAATTGAAAAGGAAATGAGACGACTTGGGCAAACTTGGGATCAATTTAAAAAAATAGAAGAAACTCCCGAATCAGCTTTGACTCGTTATCAAAATAATCCCTATAAGAAAAATTTAATTGAAGAAATCGCCGAACGAGGCGAAAAAATTACTTCCTATCAAAGTGGCGAGTTTATTGACTTATGTCGCGGTGGTCATGTTAATAATGCTCGGGAGATCGACTTGAGGGCTTTTAAATTAACTCATCTCGCTGGCGCCTATTGGCGTGGTGATGAAAAAAATCCGATGCTGACCCGAATTTATGGCTTGGCTTTTGAAAATGAATTAGCTCTTGATACCTATGTTAAACAACAAGAAGAAGCCCAAAAAAGAGACCATCGAAAACTAGGTAAAGAACTTGGACTTTTTGAATTTTCAGAAGCGATTGGTCCTGGCCTGCCATTATTTTTCCCTAAAGGAGCGATCCTAAGAAGACTGATTGAAAACTACCTTATCGATCTTCAGGAAAAAAATGGTTACGAACCAATCTGGATTCCCCATATCACTAAAGGCGAACTCTATAAAATTTCTGGTCATTTGGATAAATATGATTCCATGTATCCACCCATGAAATTAGAAAATGAAGCCGATTATTATTTGAAACCAATGAACTGCCCACATTTTATGATGCTCTATAAAGCCGAGCCCCATTCCTATAAAGAATTGCCAATCCGTTGGACTTGCACTACTACGAATTATCGTTATGAAAAATCAGGAGAACTAACTGGACTCTCAAGAGTCCGAGCTCTCACCCAAGATGATTGTCATGTTTTTACTCGCCCCGATCAAATCAAACAAGAAATTGAAATAATGTTAGATATGATTGAACAAGTTTATTCAGATTTCGGCTTCAAAGATTTTTCGGTTAGGATTTCTGTTCACGATCCCAAAGATCAGGAAAAATATATTGGCGATGAAAAAATCTGGGAAAATTCAGAAAGTATTCTTAAAGAACTAGTCGAGGCCAGAAGCTGGAAACACGAAATAGGCATCGGAGAAGCCGCTTTTTACGGACCAAAACTAGACTTCATTTTAAAAGATACCCTGGGAAGAGATTGGCAACTTTCCACCATTCAGTTAGATCTGAATCTCCCAGAAAGATTTGATTTAGAGTATGTCAATGAAAACAATAAAAAGGAAAGGCCCGTGGTGATTCATCGAGCCATCCTTGGCTCAACCGAAAGATTTCTATCAATCTTTATTGAGGACTGCGCTGGCGCGTTTCCTCTTTGGCTAGCACCAATTCAAATAAAAATTCTGACGATTTCGGAAAAGCAAAATTCTTATAGTCAGGAAATTTTGGCCGCCTTGAAGAAGGCTGGTTTCCGGGTAGAATTAAATAACCAAAATGAAACCATTGGCAAAAAAATTCGAGCAGCCGAAATGCAAAAAATCCCCTATCTTTTGATCCTGGGTGATAAAGAAATGGAAGCTCAAACCGTCGCCATCCGAAAACGAGGCCAAGGTGATCAAGGAACAATGAAAATAGAAGAATTTATCAAAATGATTAAAACTGAGGTTAGCGAGAAAGTTTGACCAATTTTCCCCTTAGATTATAATAAAAATTAGTCTGATTTAATAAATATGAATAAAATTGACTTAAAAAATGTTGTCTGGAAAGAGGGTAAATATTACGTTTCTTGGAACCTGAATACTGGTGTTTCTAGTTTTGGCAATAACAAGAAGGAGGCTCTTGATGCCTTAGAAGAGGCCTTGGAACTTCATCTAGAAAATGTCCCTCTTTCGAAAATACAAAAAATAGAACATCCAATATTAGAGTACTCTATTTTTAATCATGCCTAGGCCAATTCCCCTAAGATTAGTTTTAAAAACTTTGATAAAAAATCTTTTCTTCTTAGTTCGACAAAAGGGTTCACATGCCCGTTATGAAAAGACGGTTAATCAAAAAACTTTTAAAGTTACCGTTAATGTGAGCAAAAAAGAAATACCGCACGGCACTTTTCAGTCTATTTTACTTCAATCTGGACTCAAAGAAAGTGATTTTCGAGAAAAAAATTAATTTAAATATTATTTTCGATTTCTATATTCGAATTTTGATATTTATTTAGAATTTAGATATTATAATTTAGAACTTACTTCTCTGTCAACTGACGGAGAAGATTACGGGCTGTAGTATACCGGTAGTACGTGTGTTTTGGGAACACATAGACTGGGTTCGATTCCCAGCAGCCCGACCAAATTAAACTAAAAACTAAAATCGGGAGAGTTACATAATTTTATTTTGAACTTATCTAAAACCTGATGTATAATAAACTTACATTATGTCAGACCAACTACCAGAACTACCGGAAAATATGGGACAACCAGGACAACTTCCTTCTCTTGAAGAAGGCGTAGACGAACTTACTTCTAAAAGATTGTCAGAATTATCAACCCTCTTTGATGGCTGGAAAGAAAATAATACGATGCCGTCTGAGGAGGACTTACAAAAAATGGCTGATAATCTACAAGAAAAAAATCTCGTTTACGAAAAAATATTTAGTCAGATAATTGACTCGATAGAAGATAAAGACTATCTTCGTTCGGTATTAGATAAATTCAGTGATTTTGATCCGGAAAAATTAGAAAATTTAAATAAAACAAATAAAAAAAATTTAGAAACATCTCACTATGTAGACCGGAGACTCATTCTACTAGACCTTAGAACGGCTCATAAAAACGATCTTTTACCAGAAGGAAAAGCTTTTGGTGATTATGCTCCTCCTGAGA
This sequence comes from Candidatus Azambacteria bacterium, assembly GCA_016195045.1. Taxonomy (GTDB): domain Bacteria; phylum Patescibacteriota; class Minisyncoccia; order GWC2-36-17; family JACQAJ01; genus JACQAJ01. The sequence continues at coordinate 10,269 of JACQAJ010000062.1, forward strand.
AACCCTTTGACTCTCTTTCTTGTCAAATTCTAAAAAAATTAGATGAGGGGGATAAAATTAAAACTCTATTTAATCTCGCCTATCGTCCCCAAACTCGTTTATTCGCTTTATCACTATTAAAAGAAGCAATTTATTATCCAGCTAATTTAAGAAGAGATAATACGATTATTAATTTATTTCTGAATGGAAACCGACGTCGAGACGATGTACTAGAAAATAACTTAAGAAAAGAGATAATAGAAAAAGGATTATTAGACAAGATTCCTTTTATATTAACTGAAATAATAAAATCATCAAAAAATATAAATATCAAAGAATATGCGGAAAATTATTTTAGAAAAAAATTTCCCGAGCTTCAATTAAAATATGAGAAATCTAAAGAACAAATAGAAGACGGTACGGTGTAAAAACATGATACGAAGATCACAATTATTAGTTAAGAATAGACTGATTCAAGTTGAATTGGCGCTCACCTTAATCCAGAAAGCTCGAGGCTTATCACATAGATTATCTTTAGAGAAAGACCACGGGATGCTTTTTGTTTTTAAAACTCCGAGTTTTCATGTTTTTTGGATGACCGGGATGAAATTTCCGATTGATCTAATTTGGATCGATCAAGATTATCAGATTATTGACATTACTAAAAATGCCCAGCCCAGATTTTTTCCTCAATTTTTTCGACCTAATCAACCCGCTCAATACGTTTTAGAAGTCAACGCTGGTTTTTCTGATCTTAATAAAATTGAGGTTGGTGATATGATTAGCTTTTAGAAATTAGATTTTCCACACAAAGAATCTCCAGACCTATCATTAAAATCTGTCATTCTGAGCCGAGAACGAAGAATCTTGAAGTAAAAATAACTATAAGATCCT